>JADGOU010000100.1 GCA_017882835.1 Frankiaceae bacterium
GACCAAACGGGGACTTTCCCCATGAACCTGCTGGCCTGGTGCCCATGACCGCACCAGCGCCCGGGCCGGCGAGCTCCTTGGCCAGCGCGGCGGTCGACACAGCACCCGCGACCGGCATTCTCGGGTGCCCGTCATGCGACTGCATCCGACTGCGTGCATTGCTGACGCCGGCATCGAGCGGTGCCCTGGTGGCGCGGGTGCGGGCCGGGCGCGACGGCCAGCCGGCCGGGCGGCCGGGCGGCTCTCCCCGCGAGGACTGGCAACGCGCGCTGTGTTTACGCCGTACGTCATGGAGAAAGTGGAGTCCTTCGGCCCTGTCTACCGCTTACCGCGGGCTCAACGCTGAGTGAACCCGGTGAAGCGACCAGCTTGGGACGCCCGAAATGACGGCACCTGTTGATCGGCGGCACATGTGATCGACTTGCACTGCCACATCTTGCCCGGCCTCGACGATGGCGCGTCGGACCTGGACGACAGCGCAGCCATGGCCGAGCAGGCCGAGCTCAACGGGGTGACTCAGATCTGCGCTACCCCGCACATCCGGCACGACCACGACGTTCGCATCGCCGAGATCGCAGACCGGGTCGACGCGCTCAACGCCGCGCTGGCGAATTTAGGACGGCAGACCCGAATCCTGACCGGCGGTGAAGTGGCGGAGTCCATCGTCGAGCATCTCGACGACAGTGAACTGCGGGCCGTGTCGCTGGGTGGCGGCGGCCGCTGGGTCCTGCTCGAGCCGGCGCCCGGGCCGCTCTCCGACGGTCTCGGCGCTGCGGTCCGCGGGCTGGAGCGGCGCGGCTTCCGGAGTCTGATCGCTCACCCCGAGCGGCATCTCGGGCTCGACCTGTTTGAACGCCTGGGAGCGCTCACCCGCGCAGGCGCCCTGGTGCAGGTGACGGCGGCCACGATGGTCGATCACGCCGCGGCCGTTGGCATGCTCCAGCTGGCCCGCGCCGGCGTGGTGCACGTGCTGGGCAGTGACGCACACTCGGCAAAGATCGGTCGCCCCGTCGACATCGCCATCGGGCTGGAACCGCTGTGGGAGGTGGACTTCTTGACCCCGCACATCGAGTGGATCGTGCACCAGGCGCCGGCGGCCATCGTTCGAGGCGACGACGTCGAGCCTCCCTATCGACCGCTCACCTGACCCGGCCACCGCGGCCATTCAGCCGGCCAGGTCAGGCTTGCGCGGAGCGCACGTGCACTTGGCCGACCAGCTCGTCGACCACGGCCTTGGAGCCGGTCCCCAACCCGTGCCGTAGGAAGTTGGCCGAGCCCGCCGCCGTACCTAGGATGAGCACGTCCAGCCACTCGAGGCCGAGCGCCCAGCCCGCTGCCATCGCGCCGGTCATCGCGTCGCCACACCCTTCTCGCGCGCCCCGGTCGAAGCGCGGCGGGACGAGCTCGAACTCCTCGCCGTCCGCACGCACGGCATACGCCGGCTCCGCGGCCCGGGTCACGATCACCGAGCGCGCACCGGCGGCGCGCAGCTTCTCGACGGCGGCGCGCCGCTGCGGCGGCTCACCGACCGGGCCGCGGACGAACTCGGCCAGCTCCCAGTCGTTGACCTTGACGAGGTCCGGACCACCGGCAAGCGCCGAGTCGAGCCGTGGGCTGGACAGGTCGACCACAACCGGCGTGCCGTTGGCCCGGACATCGGCGATCAGGTCGCCGTAGATGCCGCGCGGCAGCGCGTTTCCCGACATCGGGTTGCAGACCACGAGTACGTCGCTGAGCAGCGCCTCCGCGCACGTGATCGAGAACAGATCGTCGATCTCGTGCCGGGAGGCAGGAGCAGTCCACGCCACGGCGACGGCCTGCCGCTCGCCGCTGCGCCGGTCCATGACGCAGCAGCCGCTGTTCCCGGCTGCCGGGACGAGCCGGCGCCGGCCCGGCAGCGCGGTCAGCAGCGGACCGAGACTGGCGCCGACCTCTCCGCCCAGGAACCCGCACAGCACCGGCTCGACGCCCATCTCGGCAACCATCCGGCCGACCCAGACCCCCTGACCGCCGGCATGCAGGTGCACCTCATCTTGCGCGCCGTCCGCACTCGCCTCGACGGTCACGGTGAGGATCGGGTGCGGGCCGAAGATCGTCGCACGGTGGCTGTCCCGGGTCACGCGTCCGACCTCCTTCGAGTCGGTCCGGAGCCCAGCCTGCTCTCCGAACGCACCGCTGCCCGGACAATTCTCCGACCTGGAGCGCTCGGCTCGGCAGGGCCATTGGTCTCCGCCCTAGGCAAGAGTTTGATTGCGCGCCACAAGTTGTTGGCGTGTCAAACGAATCCCCGGTGATGCGAGTCGAGCACGATGGGCAGTATGCGGCCGTCGCATCCAAGGGCGGCGCTCCCGAGCACCCGACTTGCTAGAACAACCTCGTCGCGGAGCCGCTGGTTGAATTGCAGGACGGCCCGGTGCGCCGGGACACGCGGGCCCGCATTGTCACCGGCGAGGAGCGCACCGCCTGGTGGGAACGCGCCGACGCGGCGTTTCCCCACCATGCCGACCACCAGCGCAAGACCGACCGCGAAGATTCCGGTCTTCGTGCACTTGTGCGTCGAAACGAGCCGCGGGCGGCTCGTTCTGCAGCACAAGTTTCGTCCACATCTCGGCGCAGAGGCCAACCGGCTGTGGACAGCGAGCTGGGTGCCCCGGCGACGCCGCCACGATGTGCTCATGGCCGTGCTCGACGCTGCGCCGGTCCGGCTGACCGGCTGACCGGTTGAGCTAGAACACGGCCATCGCTCCGTCCGCCCGCCGACCAGCCCGGCCCGGTGCCGCCGGTAGCCTCGCCGGTAGCCTCGCCGGGCCACCGGCCAAGGGGTCCCACGTCCCGACGCCACTGGGGCTTCTTCGACGTACCGGATCTGCACGCCGAGGCCGAGCAGGCGCGCACACAGGTCGCCGGCTTCCTCGAGGCCCTGGACGGAATGGCCCGGCGGTACGACGAGCGGCGGGCGCAGGCACTGGCGCGCGCCTGACCCCACGCTGGTCGGCGGCTGCTCAGCCGCCGCGGGAATCAGGTCGATCGGCGCTGACCCACGCCCCGTGCTCACGCGCCGCCCAGTCCCGCGACACCATGCCGGTGCGCATCCCCGCCCGCGCCACCGGATCGGCAGCGGCGAACCACAGGTGGCCGAGCAGCACGACGACGATCGCGGTGGCCAGCCAGTCGTGCACGAAGGTGCCGCCAGTGCGCCAGGACAGCGGCCACGCCCCGCCGTACCGCATCACCACGCCGGTCGCCAGCATGACCAGCATCGCGCCGGCGGTGAAGGCAGCATTGAGCTTCTGCCCGGCGTTGAACTTCCCGACCGGGATCCGGCCGCTGCGCCGGTCGGCACTACGCAGCCAGCGCCAGTCGTCGGCGGAGAACCGGTTCAGCCGAGCAAGATCCCGGCGGTACGCCGAAGACAGCCAACCAACCAGCATCGGCACCGGCAGGCCGAGACCCGCGGCGACGTGCAGCCGGCCGACGAACGCCCGTCGGCCGACCAGCACGGCGAACGGCCCGACGTAGAGGGCGGCGGCGGTGACCAGGCAGACCGCCATCAGCGCCGCAGTGGCGCGATGCACCCAGCGCTCCGCCCGGCTGAACCGGCACAGCAGCTCAGCCGGTGCGGTCATCCTGGCGCCCGTTCGACCGGCCCACCCAGGCATCGACGTCGTAGTCTCGCCGCTCCCAGTAACCCGGCTGCACGGCCGCGGTCAGCTCGATCCGGTCCAGCCACTTCAGCGACTTGTACCCGTACATCGGGGCGACGTAGAGCCGCACCGGACCGCCGTGCTCGACGGTGACCGGACCGCCCTGCATGGAGCCGGCGGCGATTACGTCCGGGCGGCGGGCCTGGTCGAGCGTGAGACTCTCGGTGTAGGTGCCGTCTAACGAGCCGAACGCGACAGCGCTCGCCCGCGGCAGCACCCCCGCGGTTTCCAGCAGCTGGGCCACCCTGACTCCGGACCATGCCACGTTGCGGACCCGCCATCCGGTAACGCACTGGAAGTCTCGAACCAGCGAGGTCTGCGGCATGCCGGCCAGGTCACCGAGCGTCAGCGACAGCGGTCGCTCGACCAGCCCGGTAACCGTCAGCCGGTAGTCAGCCGCCGTCCGCACCGGCACGCTGGCGGTCACCGAGTAGTACCGGAAGCCGCCCCCTGCGGGCAGCAGCCCCGTCAGCCCGGTGGGATCGCGGCTCTGCACCGGGGCGAGGACGCGGCCCAGCCGGTCCGCCAGGCTGCCGCCGGTCACGATGCCGGCCGCGCCGAGCCCCAGCATGGCGAGCACGACGCGCCGCCCAACCGGAGCTCCCGCAGGCGTCACCGGTTGAGTCAACACCCTGTCTTGACTTCCGGCTGGGCATCCGAGGGAACCCGCTACCAGATCGACAGCACCCGCTTGCTTCGGCTTCTGGCGCCGTACGCCGGGCGGCTGTCCCCTGGTGATGCGCGCCCGCAACGGCGCGCTGAGCTACTGTGTGATGGCTTTCGGCCACCCTGGACCCGCGGCCCGGCCCAACTCAGCCTCGACCAGGAGACAGGGCCAATGTGGGCTCCACGCCACAGCCGGATCTGCCATGAGGGTGCGATTTCGACGGTCAGTTCTGGGGGCGGCTAAACCTTCGCCGCTGCGCGCATGGTCGCGCGACCGGTCGACGGCCGCCCCGT
Source organism: Frankiaceae bacterium (assembly GCA_017882835.1). Taxonomy (GTDB): domain Bacteria; phylum Actinomycetota; class Actinomycetes; order JADGOU01; family JADGOU01; genus JADGOU01. Next base: position 4,665 of record JADGOU010000100.1, read on the forward strand.
TGGCCGGAGCTGATGGGGGTGCTTGCGGTGCGAGGCGGTGTCTGGCGGTGGCAAAGGCGTGTCGTCACCACCAGGTCTGCTCGCTCGATTCGGCCCGCCGCTTGACCCCGCGCAGGAGGTTGTGCGCGGTGACGGCCTCGCCCCAGATCAGAACGCTCGGTACGGCGAGCAGCCGGAACGGCCAGGCCGCTCTCCGGGCGTTTGGCCCGGACGGGCACCTAGGGTGTTAACGCACGCTCGGGTGCACAAGGGGGATGTGCGCAGCACCCCAAGCATGCGGTGCCCCCGTGGTGATCGTGGTGCGGCTGGTGTCCGCGACACGCCGTCTGACCGTACCCTGAGCGCACCACGATCGCGGCGGCAGGCCCGCGACGAAAGGCCCGCGCCGGCAGGCCCGCGACGAAGGGCGAGTGGCTCCTGCCTGGACGGCGTCGGGGCCTTCGGCGGTCCGCGCTCAGGTGTCGCCGGGTCGGATGACGCCGGACTCGTAGGCCCGCACGACCGCCTGCACGCGGTCCCGCAGCCCGAGCTTGGCCAGGATGCGCGCGACGTGGGTCTTGACCGTGGCCTCGGACAGAAACAGCCGTTGGGCGATCTCGGTGTTGGACAATGCTCGGGCGACCAGCTCGAAGACCTCGTGCTCGCGGGGCGTGAGCGCGTCCAGGGCGGCATCGGCGGGGCGAGGGGGAGCCCCCTCCCCGTGCACGTACCGGTCGAGCAGCCGGCGGGTCACCGCGGGAGCAACAACGGCGTCTCCGGCCGCGACCGCGCGGATGGCGGAGAGCAGGTCGGGCGGACCCACGTCTTTGAGCAGAAAACCGCTGGCGCCGGCGCGCAAACCGGCCATGACGTACTCGTCCAAGTCGAAGGTGGTCAGGATGAGCACGCGGGTGGCCGGCGACGCCGCGCTGATCCGGCGGGTCGCCTCGACGCCATCGAGTTCGGGCATGCGGACGTCCATCAGCACCACGTCGGGCTGGAGCTGCTGGGCCTGCTGGACCGCTGCCAGTCCGTTGTCGGCTTCACCGACGACGCGCATGTCCGGCTGGGCGTCGAGCACCATCCGGAACCCCATTCGCAGCAACTCCTGGTCGTCGACGAGCAGGATGCTGATCGGCGCACTCACCGGTGCCCATCTCCGACCACACCTCCGGTCGGCACGACCACATCCACCCGCCATCCCCCGCCGGCCCGCGGGGCGGCGTGCAGGGTCCCGCCGTACATGGCGACGCGCTCCGCCATGCCGACCAGACCGTGTCCGTTGCTCACCGGCACCGGCGAGCCCGTGGAGCTGGCTTCCGCCGAGGGCCCCTCGTCGGCCACCTGCACCTCGACGGCATCGGGTCGCTGCCGGACCACGACCGCCGTCGGAGTGGCTGGGCCGGCGTGCTTCAACGTGTTCGTCAATGACTCCTGCACCACCCGATAGACCGTCAGCGCCAGTCCGGGCTCCAGTTCGGAGGTGGCGCCGTCCACGGTGTAACGCACCGGCAGGCCGGACGTCCGCAGGTCGGACACCAGCCGGTCGATGTCGGCGATTCCCGGCTGCGGCGCGATGGCCTGCTCCTGGTCGTCGCGCAGTACGCCGAGCAGCCGCCGCATCTCGGTCAGGGCGGCCCGGGCGGAGTCGGCAATGACCTTCAGCGCGGCGCGGGCCTGGTCCGGGGCGGTGTCGAAGACATACGTCGCGCCGTCGGCCTGCGCGACGATCACTCCGACCCGATGGGCGACCATGTCGTGCATCTCGCGGGCGATCCGCGCCCGCTCCTCGGCCACCGCCGCCCGGGCCTGTGCGTCCCGCTCGCGCTCCAGCCGGACGGCCCGCTCCTCCAGCTCGACCAGGCAGGCGCGCCGGGTCCGTAACGTGCTGCCCAGCACCCAGGTGGCGGTCACGACGACGAGCGGCGCGAGCAGGCCGGCCGGGTTGTAGTCGGTACGGGGCGCGACCTGCCACCACTCCAGGACCGCGCCGAACACGCAGACGCCGAGCGCCGCCACCGCCCATCTCCGGGTGTGGTAGGCCGCGACGGTGTATAGGGCCACCAGGACGGCCAGGTCGTGCGGCCGCAGGGTGATCCGCCCGAGCCATTGCCCGAAGGCCGCCAGCGCGACCGCGGCGAAGACCGTCAGCGGCCAGCGCCGCCGAACCACCAAGGGGAGGGTCGTCGCCAGGGCGACAGCAACCTGGAGCGCTCGGGCGGCGAGCGTGCCGGTGATGATTACCGGCGCGCTCAGGGCGAGCAGGCAGGCGACCAACGCCCCGTCGACTGCAACGGGGCGCCAGCCGGTCAGCCACGGGCGCGGCTTGATCGGGACCTGCTGATCAAGCATCCCGCCGCGCCAGCACCACCGACCCGGCGACCAACGCTGCCAGCGCGTACGCGCAGAGCACGCCGAAGCCGACCCACGGCGAAAGTGACTCGCTGGCTCGCGGATGCAGCGTCCAGATTGCCGCGCCAGCCTCGGCCGGCAGGTACTTCGCGACGTGGCTGCGAATGTCACTGGGCAGGAAGTTGCTGAGGATCGGCAGCACGAACAGCAAGCCGACCACGGCCGAGATACCGGCCGCGCTGTTGCGCAGCAGCGTCCCCAAACCCAAGCCGAGCAGTCCGACAACGGTCAGGTACAGGGCTCCGCCGATGACCACGCGAAGCACGCCGGGTTGGCTCAGGCTGGTCCCGATTCCCTTGCCGTGCAGGATTGCCTGGCCGAGGAGGAAGGCCGCGAAGCACGTCACCAGGGAGAACAGCAGGGCCACCCCCGCAAACACCACCGCCTTGCCGGCGAGCATGGCGCGCCGCTGCGGGACGGCACCGAGAGTCGCCCTGATCGTGCCGGTGGAGTACTCGGCGGAGATGACCAGGACGCCGAGCGCCCCGATGATCAGCTGCCCGAGGAACAGCGCGTTCAGGCTGAAGGACGCCGGATCGAACAGCGACCGCTCTTGCGGCGTCTGCTGATCCCAGCGGCTGACCATGCCGTAGCAGAACAATGCGCCCAGGCCGACGCAAACCAGGACGGTGACCGCTAGCGTGATCGTCGTCGAGCGCACCGAGCGCAGCTTGGTCCACTCCGCCGCGAGGATCCGTCGGAACAGCGTGCCCAGCGACGGCTCGGCTGGGTGCGAGCCGGGGGTCGTGCCCGGAGCCACGATCGTGGCCGTGTCCAGCGCCATGTCAGACCTCCAGCTTCATCGAGGTCGCACCCATCGAGGTCGCACCCATCGGCGCGGCACCCGGACCGACCTGCGTCGGGAGCGGGCCACCGTGGTAGTCCACGCTGTCCCGGGTCAGCTCCATGAAGGCCTCCTCCAGGGAGACCTGTTGGGGCGTCAGCTCGTGCAGCACGGCGCCGGTGTCCGCCGCTGCCTGCCCCACCTGGGCCGCCTCCATCCCGGTGACGTGCAGCCCACCATCCGGCACCGACGTCACCGCGGCGCCGCGGGCGAGCAGAGCCGACCGCAGCCGGTCCGGCTGCGGAGTCCGCACCAACACCTCCCGCGCCGACGCCCGCGCCAGGAACTCCGGGATGGTGGTGTCCGCGATCAGCCGGCCTTTGCCGATCACGATGAGATGGTCCGCCGTCAGCGCCATCTCCGCCATCAGGTGGCTGGACACGAACACGGTCCGACCCTCGGCGGCCAGCGAGCGCAGCAGGGTCCGGACCCAGATGATGCCCTCGGGGTCGAGGCCGTTGACCGGCTCGTCGAACAGCAGCGTCGCCGGGTCACCGAGCAGCGCGGCGGCAATGCCCAGCCGCTGCCCCATCCCGAGCGAGAAGCCGCCGGACCGCTTGCGCGCCACCGAGTCCAAGCCCACCAGGGTGAGGACCTCGGTCACCCGCCGCCGCGGGATGCCGTTGGACCGCGCCAGAAACAGCAGATGGTCGTACGCCGGCCGGCCAGGGTGCACAGCCTTGGCCTCCAGCAGCGCCCCGACCTCGGTCAGCGGCGCCCGCCGCTCGGCGTACCTGCGGCCGGCGATGGTCACCGTGCCCGTCGAGGGATGGTCCAGCCCCACAATCGCCCGCATCGTGGTCGACTTGCCGGCGCCGTTCGGTCCCAGGAATCCGGTCACCTTGCCGGGCTGGATGCTAAACGTCAGGGCGTCCACGGCGAGCGTGTCGCCGTACCGCTTGGACAGGTTCATGACCTCGATCACGCGG
>JADGOU010000101.1 GCA_017882835.1 Frankiaceae bacterium
CAGGCGGAGTCCCTGGACACCGACGCGGCCTACGCCGCCGCCGGGCTGGCCAGCCCGGCGCGGGTAGGAGCGGTCGTCCGCGAGCCGGCGGCCCAGACCGTCGGCGAACCCGCCGGGCAGCCCGTTGGGCACGCGGTCGGCTCAGGAGCGCACCCACCGCCTTAGCGACTGCTGCTCAGCCCACCCAGCCGGTTCGCCGGAACACGGCAGCAGACCGTTGCCGTCCACAACCACGGCGCAACGAGGACCGCTTCCACCGGTACCCGACCCGGCGAGTCGTCGCTGTCATCAACACGGACTTCCGCCCGCTGGTCCAAACGAGCGGATCACCACCCTGAGCTCTTCCGTAGCGGGCGTTTCGCCGTTACCCTTCTCGTTACCATGCCTGTCCTAGCCGTCACTGCGCGTCGGCGAGCCGCCGCCGCCCTCCTCGCGGGGCCTGCTCATCGCCGTGCTCGCCGGACTGGGCGCTCCGTGCGCCTGTGGGCGTTTCCACGACAGGAGCACTAAGCGTGACTTACCCTACCTTCTTCCCTGGTAGCCGGAGACCCCAACAGCCCGTCGACCTGACAGTGGTCCGCGAGATCCTTGAAGAGCAGCGCGATTTTCGCGTCGAGCAGCTCTCCGAGCTCCGGCAGTCGCTGGCTACTGGCGGTTCGGTCGCAGCCCTGACCGCGTCCGGCACCTCCGGTTCGCCCGTCAGCATGTCCGTTGCCGACTCCGCGGACGCGGACCCGCACGGGCAGGTAGCGGCCCTGCTGGCCCAGGCCGCTGACGCTGCGCTGGCCGAGATCGAGGCAGCATTAACGCGGCTCGACAGCGGCAGCTACGGCCGCTGCGAGTCGTGCGCAAGCCCGATCGCCAACGAGCGGTTGGAGATCCTGCCATACGCCCGCCACTGCGTGTCCTGCCAGCGGCAGAGCCAGCTCGGGGCGGGCCACCCGGCCGGACGGATCAGTGTCTGACCAGTAGCGCCACCGGCGAGCGCGCCAGCAGGTCAGCAAGTTCGACCGCGTCCTCGCCGACGAGCCGGTCGGCGAGGACGCGGTCGGCGAGGGCGTCGCGCCACTGTCCCGCCGGGAGTTCCAGCGCGGTGTCGCCCCAGTCGCCGCCCAGCTCAGCGGTCAGCCGGGACACGACCGCGATCACCGACTCGGCCCGGGCGAAGGCAACGACGTGCTTGGACCTGGTCCCGGTCGCGACCAGCGGCCGGTAGGTCGACGTCGCCCCGAACCAGTCCGGATGTTGCCGCCGCAGCCGCAGCGCCCGGCTGACCACCAACAGCTTGGCCGCGTCCAGATTGAGCTCGGCCGCCAGGTTCAGGTCGAGCGAGGCCAGCAGCGCCGCTCGCCGGTCATAGTCCACCGGCCGCCGGTTGTCCGGGTCGACCAGCGACCACGCACCGAGCTCGCTGCCCTGGTAGACGTCGGCCACCCCCGGCATGGTCAGCTGCAGCAGCTTCTGGCCCAGCACGTTCGTCCGCGTCATCGGCGCGACCAGGTTGACGAACTCGCCCACGCCGGCCGTGATCTCCTCATCCGCACACACCGCCCGGGCGTAGGCCGCCAGCGCCCCGTCGTACGCCGGATCGGGATCGGTCCACGACGTGCGTTGCTTGGCCTCGCGACTGGCCTTCTCCAGGTAGGCCAGCAGGCGGTCGGCGGGCAGTGGCCAGGCGCCCACCAGGGTCTGGAACAGCAGGTACGCCGTGTTGCGGTCCGGCAGTCCGCCGCGGCGGTACCGCTCGGCGAGCGCCATCCAGCCGGTGACCGCCTGCGCCCACTGCGCCGGCACCTCGGAGAGCACGGCCAGCCGGGCGCGCACGTCCTCGGCCCGCTTGGTGTCGTGCGTCGACAGCGTCGTCATGGTCAGCGGCCAGTCTCGCTGGGCGATCGCGCCGGCGGTGTGGAAGTCCGCGACCGAGGCCCCGAACCGACCCGGGTCGCCGCCCACCTCGTTCAGCGCGACCAGCCGGTGGTAGCGGTAGCACGCGGTGTCCTCTGCGCCCTTGGCCATCACCGGTCCGCAGGTCTGCTGAAAGCGCACACAGAAGTCGGTACGCAGGGTCCGGGCCGCGCCGGTGGCCGCAGCCACGTCGGTACCCAGCGCGAGGTCTTGGATCAGGTTGATCTCTGCGGCCCGCCGCGGCCGGCGCATGCGGGCGCGGGCGGCGGCCTGCTCGATCTGCCCGCGCGCTGTCGCCTCGACCGGTTCGCCGGGCCGGACGTAGGCGCGGTAGACGTCGAAGGCCACCAGCGTCTCCACCAGCGCCTCGTACAGCGCCCGCCGGGTGTGGTCGCGGTGGCGCGGGTCCAGCCGGCAGATCCGGACCGCGACCTCGGTGAGCCGGTTGACCTCGGCGCCGAGAACCTCGGTGACCACTAGCCGCTTGGATGCCTCGACCACTGCGGCGTAGTCCGTCGGCCCGCCGGCCAGCTCGTTGTACACCGCGGTCAGCGCCGACTCGCCCGCCGGGTCGACCAGCAGGCCGGTGAGCCGGTTGAGCGCGTCGTACCCGGTGGTGCCGGCACACCGCCAGGACGGAGGCAGCTCCTCGCCGACTTCGAGGATCTTCTCCACCGCGACCCAGGCGCCGCCGGTGGCTTCGGCCAGCCGGTCCAGGTAGGCCGCCGGGTCCGCCAGCCCGTCCGGGTGGTCGATGCGCAGCCCGTCCAGGACGCCGGCCCGCAGCTGCGCCAGTACCAGCTCATGCGTCGCGGCGAACACTTCGGGCCGCTCGACCCGGACGCCGGCTAGCGTGGTGACGTCGAAGAACCGCCGGTAGTTCAGCTCCTCGGCGGCCACCCGCCAGTGGCAGAGCCGGTAGTGCTGGGCGTCCAGCAGCGCCAGCAGGTCACCGCCCGGCGAGTTGGCCAGTGCCTCCGTGCCGGGTGCGACCGGCAGCGCGTGATCGTAATAGCGGATGACCGGCTCGCCGCCGCCGTCGTCGTAGCGCACCTCACCGCGGTCCAGGCAGGCCCCCAGCTGGTCGCCGAGCACCGGAACCAGCAGCGGGCTCGGCGAGTGCGGGTAGATGTCGAACCACCCGGCGTACGGCGAGTGTGGCCCACGGCGCAGCACGTCCCACCAGGCGGGGTTGAGCGACTCCGGCACCGGGACGGCCATGTGGTTGGGCACGATGTCGAGCACGATGCCCAAGCCAGCCGCCCGGCAGGCCTCGACCAGCCGGGCGTGGGCCGGCTCGCCGCCGAGCTCGACGCCCAGTCGGCCGTGGTCGACGACGTCGTAGCCGTGGGTGGAGCCGGGCGCGGCCTGCAGGCACGGCGAGCAGTAGAGGTGGGTGATGCCGAGGTCGGCCAGGTACGGCACGATCGCCGCGGCGTCGTCGAAGCCGAAGCCGGCGTGCAGCTGGACGCGGTAGGTCGAGACCGGCACTGGGCGACCGGGGGCAGGGAGATGTCCCACCGGCGGGCGGTGGGGCGCCGTCGACGGTCGCGGGGCGGGCACCGCTAGTACGACTGGCGCAACACCAACAGGGATCGCGCCTCCACGTCGATCCCGCTGCCGGCCTTGAGCCCGCGCTCTCCTCGGACCAGCGGGGCGGCAGTGTCGAGCATGATCTGCCAGGACTGACCGAATGCCTCGCCCGGCAGCGTGAACGGCATGCACCCGAAGTGCGCGTTGAACAGCAGCAGAAAGGACTCGTCCACCACCCGCTCGCCGCGGGCGTCCCGGTCCGGGATGCCCTCGCCGTTAAGGAACACGCCGACCGACTTGGCGAAGCCGGACTCCCAGTCCTCGTCGGACATCGGCGTACCGTTGGGGGTGAACCAGGCGATGTCGTCGACTCCGCCGTGGCCGCGGACCGGCTGCCCGACGAAGTAGCGACGACGGCGAAACACCGGGTGCTCGCGGCGGAGCTTGGCCACCGTGGCGGTGAACTCCAGCATCGTCCAGTTCTCCCGCTCGGCGGCCCAGTCCACCCAAGCAACCTCGTTGTCCTGGCAGTAGGCATTGTTGTTGCCGTGCTGGGTGCGCCCTATCTCGTCACCGTGCACGATCATGGGGACGCCTTGGGAGAGGAGCAGGGTGGTTATGAAGTTGCGCTTCTGCTGCTCCCGCAGCGCCACTACGCCGAGGTCGTCGGTCGGGCCTTCTACGCCGCAGTTCCACGACCGGTTGTGGCTCTCCCCGTCGGTGCTTCCCTCCCCGTTGGCCTCGTTGTGCTTGTCGTTGTAGGAGACGAGGTCGTTGAGCGTGAAGCCGTCGTGGGCGGTGACGAAGTTGATGGAGGCGAACGGCCGGCGACCGCTCAGCTCGTAGAGGTCGCTGGACCCGGTCAACCGGGAGGCGAACTCGGCTAGCGTTGCGTTCTCGCCGCGCCAGAAGTCGCGGACGGTGTCGCGGTACTTGCTGTTCCACTCCGTCCACAGCGGCGGGAAGTTGCCGACCTGGTAGCCACCCTCGCCGACGTCCCACGGCTCGGCGATCAGCTTGACCTGGCTGACCACGGGATCTTGCTGGACCAGGTCGAAGAACGCGCTCAGCCGTTCGACGTCGTAGAACTCGCGGGCCAGCGTCGAGGCCAGGTCGAATCGGAAGCCGTCGACGTGCATATCGGTGACCCAGTAGCGCAACGAGTCCATGATCAGCTGCAGCACGTGCGGCTGTCGCACGTGCAGCGAGTTGCCGGTGCCGGTGTAGTCCACGTAATAGCGCTGGTCGTCCTCCACCAACCGGTAGTACGCCGCGTTGTCGATGCCGCGGAAGGACAGCATCGGACCCTGGTGGTTGCCTTCCGCGGTGTGGTTGTAGACGACGTCGAGGATCACTTCCATGCCGGCGGCGTGCAGCGACTTGACCATGGCCTTGAACTCCTGCACCTGCTGGCCGTTCTGGCCGGTGGAGCAGTAGGCGCTGTGCGGCGCCAGGAATCCGATGGTGTTGTAGCCCCAGTAGTTGGCCAGTCCGTTGTTGATCAGATGGTGGTCCTGCACGAACTGGTGCACCGGCATCAGCTCCACCGCGGTGACGCCGAGCTCGCGCAGGTGATTGATCATGGCGGGATGCGCCAGGCCGGCATAGGTGCCGCGGATCTCGGCCGGGATCCGCGGGTGGTTGATGGTCAGACCCTTGACGTGGGCCTCGTAGATGACGCTCTCGTTGTACGGCGTGTGCGGGTTGCGGTCGTTCTGCCAGTCGAAGAACGGGTTGATGACAACCGACTTCATCATGTGCGGGCCGCTGTCAAGGTCGTTGCGGTCGTCCGGAGAGTCGAACTTGTAGCCGAACAGGGACTCGTCCCAGTCGACCTCGCCCTCGACCGCCTTGGCGTAGGGGTCGAGCAGCAGCTTCGCCGGGTTGCACCGGTGCCCGTGCGCCGGGTCGTGGGGACCGTGCACCCGGAAGCCGTAGCGCTGACCCGGGCCGAAGTTGCGCAGGTAGCCATGCCAGACGAAGGCGTCGACCTCGGTCAGCTCGAACCGAGTCTCGCCCCCGGCCGGATCGAACAGGCAGAGCTCCACCCGGTCAGCCACCTCGGAGAACAGAGCGAAGTTCGTGCCGATGCCGTCGTACGTCGCGCCCAGCGGGTACGGCGTGCCGGGCCAGATCTGCATGGGCATCCTGCGGCTGACTTCCTTAGGGTCGGGACCGGCTGCCCAGGCTAGTGGAGGCCTATTCGCTCGGCGTCCCGGTGGCCGGCTCGGTGGGTTTCGCCGGCCGGTGCTGGCAGTAGCAGAAGCCGGGACCGGGGCAGTCCTCGTGCCGGCGCTCCCGGCAGGCCTCGCAGATCATCAGCAGATCATCAGCAGATCACTGGTGGGTCACCAAACGCCCGCGGTCAGCTGCCCAGCTCGCCGCCGCGCGCCCGGTCGCGCGCCATCGCCTGGACGAGGGCGACCATGCGGTCACGCAGGGACACGACGTCGGAGGTCAGCTGGTCGTGCTGACGGCGCATCGCCGCCAGCCGTTCGGCCGCCGCCGCCTCGGTCTCGGCCACCTCCCGCCGGGCCGCGGCGATGAGCTCCTCGGCCTGGACGCGGGCCTTCGCGACCAGCCCGGTGGCCTCCAGCTCAGCGTCCCGGCGGCGTTCGGCCAGCTGCTGCTCGAGAGTTGCCCGCTGTCGGCGGCCGCGCTCCCGGTCGGCCGCGTGCTCGGCCGCCGCTACCTGCCGCAGCTCGGCCGCCTGGGCGGCGATGCCGTCCCGAATCTGCGCCACCTCAGCCTCGGCCGCCGCCACCGCCTGCTGAGCGGTTCGCTGCGCCGCTGCCACGATTTCGGCCGCCTGCTCCTCGGCCAGTGCAAGGACGCGTTCCAACCGCCGGCTGAACTCGTCGTACGACGGGCGCCAGGCCGCGCGCACCCGCTGGAAGTCCGCTCGCGCCGCGTCCAGCCGGGCGCGGTCCTCGCGGACGCTGTCCCGCTCCGCCTGCAGCGCCTCAAGCTCCCAGCGCAGCTCGGCCAGCTCCTGCTCCTGCCGGTGCAGCTGCTCGTGCACTTGGCGCCGGTCGTAGCCGCGCCCAACCACGTCGAAGACCACCGACGGGGACTCGACCGGGACCGGGATGCGGATGGGCTCCGCGCTCACGCCGGGCACCTCCGCGATGGATCGGGTAGTTGGCTTCAGTCTGCCGCGCCCGCTGCCTGACCCGCCACCAACACGCCGCTGCGGCGGGCGACCGAGCGCGGGCGGGCGGCAGCGCCGCTGACGCCGACCCACCGCCGCGCCGCGCCGCTCACCCCACCTCCGCGGCTCGATCGTGGTGCGCCCAGCGCTCACTCGTACGGCGTGTCGCGCCCCGTAGCTGCACCACGATCGTCGCCGCGACGTACCGCTGGCCGAAGGTAGGCGGGGGCGCCGGGCTATACCCAGCCCACCGCGCGGCGTCATCGACCCGCTGCCGCAGGCGGTGCTGCGGCGGTTGCGGGCCACCCGCCGGTAGCGGTGGCGGAGCCCGGATCGCGAACCGCTGTTCCCGGCAACCGATCCGACGACTTACCGTTAGCCCAGGAACTCCGATCCGGACGACCGAGCAAACCCAGGAACTCCGAGCCGGACGACCGAGCAAACCAAGGAAATCCAAGGAACCCACGGAACCCACGGAACCCACGGAACCCACGGAACCCACGGAACCCACGGAACCCAAGGAAGAGGTGTGGCAGATGGCGGAAGCCAAGCAGGCCTGGGACGAGGTCACCGAGCGGTTTGGCACGTTGAGCCGGCGGATGCGAGCCCACTACGAGGAGGAGACGGCCGGCGGCGGAGCCGGATCCGGCGGTGGCGCCGGCCATGGTGACGGCAAGGCGGTGGAGGAGGCGCTGCGGACTCTGTCCGAGGCGGTCAACAAGGTCGTGTCCACGGTGACGACGACGGTGCGCGACCCCGAGTTCGCCGACGACGCGAAGCGGGCCGGCCAGGCGCTGGCCAACGCCCTGTCGGCCAGCTTCGACGACATCGGTGGCGAGATCCGCAACCGGGTCGGCTCGGGATCGCTGTTCGGGAAGTCCGACTCCGGTGGCCCGAAGTCCTCGACCGGTGAGACCGGGGGTTCATGGCCGAGCGACACTCCGGAGCCGCCCGTTCGGCCGTAGCGGCAACCGGTCGCGGGCATCGGGACCCGGCCGCCGGCTCAGACTGCGGCCCTGGTCCCGGTCCCGGCCCTGTGAGCCGCGTCACCGACCGCGCCGGTAGTGAGATCTCGGTCACGGTCATACGGCCCTCCGACCGCGGGACGCAAGGGGTACATCGACCCAAGCTGGGCGGGTTTGGCCCCGGTACGGTCGAACCACAGGCCGCGTTCCGGTGACGACTTCCCGGGACGCGGCCTGCGGCTTGCTTTTCCTTCCCTTCCCGGCTCGAAGCGCCGGGCCGCGGCGCGTCGACTGCGATGAAAGGAGGTCCGGTGCCGGTGCGACCACCGCCCGTGCGCCTCGCGCCGGTGTGGGTCGTGGCCGGCGCGCCCGGTGCCGGCAAGTCCGCCGTCGCCGCCGTGCTGGCCGACCGGCTGGTCCCGGCCGCGGTGCTGGACAAGGACACGCTGTACGGCGGCTTCGTGGCCGCCACGCTGTCAGCCGCCGGCCGGCCGCCGGGTGAACGCGAAGGTCCCTGGTACGACGCGCACGTGAAGACCCACGAGTACGCCGGCATGACCGCCGCGGCGGCTGAGATCCGCAGCCACGGCTGCCCGGTGCTGTTGGTGGCCCCGTTCACCAGCCAGATCCGTGATCCGCGCCGGTGGGCTTGTTGGGTCGACGCGCTGGGCGGCGAGCCGGTTCGGCTGGTGTGGGTGCGGATCGACGCAGCCACGCTGCACGCGCGGCTGCAGGCCCGGGGCCGTGCGCAGGACGCCGGCAAGCTCGCGGACTTCGCGACCTGGCTGGGGCGGATGCAGCCGGACCAGGCCCCGGCGGTCCCGCACCTGGCCGTGGACAACCGGCTGCCGGCCGCCCGGCAGCTCGGGGAGCAGATCGACGAGCTGCTGACCAGCTGGCTTGCGGATGCCGGCCCGGACTGTGCATGACGCCGTACCGAGTCTGCTTCGTCTGCACCGGCAATATTTGCCGCTCACCGATGGCCGAGGCGGTGTTCCGGTCAGTGGTGCAGGCCGCTGGTCTGGCCGACCGGGTGCGCGTGGCCAGTGCTGGCACCGGCGGCTGGCACGTCGGTGACGACGCCGACGAGCGGGCGTTGGCGAGCCTGCGGACCCGCGGGTACCCGCTGGCGCACCGAGCCCGGCAGTTCGGCGCCGGCTGGTTCGACCGCTACGACCTCGTGGTGGCGTTGGACGCCTCGCACGTCGCCGCCCTGCGCCGGCTGGCGCCGTCCGCCGCG
>JADGOU010000102.1 GCA_017882835.1 Frankiaceae bacterium
TGGTCCCTCTGCAGTGATCTGGATGGCGTAGGAACCGCCATGATCACTTCACGGGTCATGTCCGTACCGTCATCCGCCCACCCTCGGCGTGTCGCAAACTCATCCAGATCACCCCGCCAGGCCGACTTTGCCGACCCCCTGTAGCACTTCCGGAGGTGCAGGAGCGCCGTAATGCCAAACGGGTGCCAAACGGGCTTCCGATTCACGACTACGTCAATCTGTATTTCGACGCTCGAAACCCCATGATGTATAGCCGGCTGAACCGACGCGGTGAACTGGTTATCGTCCGCGTCGATCCTGCAGTCATGAGCCAGCCCGGAGCGATCATCACCGATGGTAACGCGGCATCAGAGAGTACCCTTTTCCTACCGTCTCCGGCAGGTCTGGTGCAACTGGACGAGAGTCTTGTTTACGCCCACTCTTGGAACGATCCAGACCCATGGCGGAAGATCGAAAAGAGGCGCGCTCGCTGCGCGGAGGTCCTGATCCCGGACCGAGTTCGGCCAGACGGCCTTGGAGGCTGCTATGTCTTCGATGAGGACGTGGCCATCGCATGCCGGGGTGCGGCGCAAGGAGTGCGTGTGGAGGTGAAGCCGTATGTCTTCTTCGGATAGTTCTTACGTAGTGCGCATCATGGAGGGGGATCTCCTAAAGTCTGGTGCGCAGACCCTTGTCAACACGGTAAACACTGTGGGAGTCATGGGCAAGGGCGTCGCTCTTGCCTTCAAGCGGCGTTACCCCGACATGTTTCGGGACTATGTCCGCCGCTGTGACGGAGGGCAGGTTAAACTCGGTCGCCCATACGTCTACGCTGCTGCCGACCACCTCATCGTCAACTTTCCCACCAAGGCGCACTGGCGAGCAGTGAGTAGGCTTGACGACATAGTTGCGGGCCTCAATTTCTTGGAGGCCCACTACCGCCAGTGGGGGATCACATCGATTGCAGTGCCCCCATTGGGATGCGGAAACGGACAGCTTGAGTGGTCCGTGGTTGGGCCGACGCTCCACCGCCACCTGTCTCGACTGAGCATCCCGGTGGAACTATATGCCCCCCACGGATCCGCGGGTGGAGAACAGCAGCTGTCTTTTCTGGGGGACGATGAACCGAAACGAACCCAGGCGCGTTTCGTCGAACCTGAGTGGGTCGCCTTGATTGCGATCTTACATGAGCTCGAATTGCAACGCTATCACTGGCCCGTGGGCAGGGTCCTGTTTCAGAAGCTCGCCTACTTCGCCACCCAAGCCGGGCTTCCCACGCGTCTCCGTTACGAGCCGGCAAGTTGCGGCCCGTATTCTGACGCTTTGAAGCCCATGATCGCCCGTTTACAGAACAACGGGCTTGCGATGGAGGAGCGTCGCGGTCAGATGTTTGAAGTGCGAGTGGGCCCTACCTATGAGGATGCTGCTCGCGAATACAGAACGGAGCTGGAGGAGTGGGCTCCCATCATTCAGCGAACCTATGACCTCATGGCGCGCATGAACTCTCAACGGGCTGAGGTTGCTGCCTCGGTTCACTTTGCTGCTGGCGCCCTGCAAGAACGACTCGAGCGCACTCCGACAAGCACCGAAGTGGTGCAAGCCGTAGAGGAATGGAAAATGCGTCGGCAGCCTTTCCCTCCTCGGCCTGAGATCTTCCGTGCTCTCGTGGCCCTTGCTACTCGCGGCTGGGTTCATGTGGAACCCGACGATGCAGTTGCTCCTTATGCTGCGGAGTTGGTCAACGTCTGAGCGTCTGAGCCGAGTCGCCGTCCTCTTGCCTCAGCCGTTCGCGACTATGGCTTCCGGCTGGGTTGTGGAGTCACGAACAGCGTTTTCAGATGTCTCAGGTCGGTCACCGCCGGCAGGCACAGCGTGCCAGGGATCGTCGCGTTGTCGGGCACTTCCGCGGTGATCGTGGTGCCGCCAGCGCCCGCCGGTACGGCGTGTCGCGGACCCTCGCCGCACCCGATCACTCGTTGCGAGCGCGAGGCACGTTGCCCGCTCCTGTCAGGGGGCGGCGACGGCGTCCTCGACCCGGCGCAGGCGGGCGGACAGGTGCGGCGTGAGCGGCTGGCCGACGGCCGCCATGTCCATCGCGTACATCAGCTCGTCGTCGACCAGGCCGTAGAGCCGTCGGCCGGCGCTGACCTCCTTCGCCGACGACGTCCGGGCCACCACGTCGGTGGCGATCTCGATGCGGCTGCCGTCGACGGTTCCGACGTACACCTCGGTGATCCCGGTGGGGTGGGCCAGCAGGACCTCGACCGCGCCGTCGGGTTGCGGCCGCCACCAGCCGGTCTCGGCCGCGGCCGCGCGACCAGGGGTGCCGTCGTCGTTCAGCAGCCAGCTTCGCGACGAGTACGCCAGCACCGGCTTGGGTCCCAGCGGCGCGAAGGTGACCTCCTGGCCGAAGCGGAAGTCCTCGATCGTCGGGTAGCCGCCGACGCCGACGCCCTGCCAGCGGCCGATCAGGAAGGCCAACGGGGCGAGATCGGCATGCGGCTTGTCAGCGTGCGGCACCTTGTCGGCGTGCCGCACCTTGTCGGCGTGCGGCACTTCGTCGGCACGCCGCACCTCGTCAGCATGCGGGTCCGACAGCTGCCCAGCGCTCATGCCGGCGCAGCCTAGCTAACTAAGTCGCGCCGCCGAGCCAGCGATGCTCTCAGCGGGTGAAGCGCTGCCTTCGGACCCGCTTCACCCGCTGAGTGCACAGTCCAGACCCTCGACACGCCGGACCAGCTATGCCCTCAGCGGGTGAAGGTGCGAGCAGAGCCGTCAACCGCCAAGCCCGGGGTCGATAGCCTCGGTCGGCATGGGCTTCGATCACGGCGCCGGAGGCGCCACCGGGACTGCTGGCGCCGGAGGCGCCACCGGGACTGCTCCCCG
Organism: Frankiaceae bacterium; assembly: GCA_017882835.1. Lineage (GTDB taxonomy): Bacteria > Actinomycetota > Actinomycetes > JADGOU01 > JADGOU01 > JADGOU01. The sequence continues at coordinate 2,866 of JADGOU010000102.1, forward strand.
GCTGCGGCTGAGCATCGTCGGCACCGGCTACCTCGGTGCCACCCACGCGGTCTGCATGTCCGAGCTGGGCTTTGACGTGCTCGGCATGGACGTCGACGATGGCAAGATCGCGAGGCTGGCCGCCGGCGAGGTGCCGTTCTACGAGCCGGGCCTGGAGCCGCTGCTACGCAAGGGCCTCGACTCGGGTCGACTGCGGTTCACCACGTCGTACGCCGAAGCGGCGGCCTTCGCCGATGTGCACTTCCTCTGCGTCGGCACGCCGCAGAAGGACGGCGAGTACGCCGCCGACCTCAGCGCCGTGGATGCGGCGATCGACGGCCTGCTGCCGCTGCTGTCCCGACCCTGCCTGCTGGTCGGCAAGTCCACCGTCCCGGCCGGCACCACCGACCGGCTCGCCGGTCGAGTGGCGGTCGAGGCGCCGGCGGTGGAGCTGGCCTGGAACCCGGAGTTCCTGCGCGAGGGGTTCGCCATCACCGACACCATGCGCCCGGACCGGCTGGTCTTCGGCGTCGCCTCGGCGGCGGCGGAGGAGACCCTGCGGCAGGTCTACGCCTCGGCTATATCGGCCGGAACGCCGGTGGTCAGCTGTGACTTCGCCACCGCCGAGCTGGTCAAGGTGGCCGCCAACGCCTTCCTCGCCACAAAGATCAGCTTCATCAACGCCATGGCCGAAGTCTGCGAGGCGACCGGGGCGGACGTGATCGCGCTGTCCAAGGCGCTGTCGTACGACGACCGGATCGGTGGGCGCTTCCTGCACGCCGGTCTCGGTTTCGGCGGTGGGTGCCTGCCCAAGGACATCCGGGCGTTCATGGCCCGGGCCGGCGAGCTCGGCGTCGACCAGGCACTGTCGTTCCTCAAGGAGGTCGACGCGATCAATATGCGCCGCCGGGCGCGCATGGTTGACCTCGCGGCCGAGCTGGTTGGCGGGTCCTTCGGTGGGATGAAGGTCGCCGTCCTCGGGGCGGCGTTCAAGCCCAACTCCGATGACATCCGGGACAGCCCGGCGCTCGATGTTGCCGCCACGATCCAGCGCCGGGGCGCCGCGGTGGCGGTCTACGACCCGATGGCCATGGAGCAGGCCCGGGTGAAGTACCCGCAGCTGGGCTACCGCGACTGCGCACTGTCGGCGGTCAAGGGTGCCGACCTGGTGCTGCACCTGACCGAGTGGCCGGAGTTCCGAGAGGCCGACCCGGCGGCACTCGGCGAGGTGGTTGCCGAGCGCCGCATCGTGGATGGCCGCAACGCCCTGGACGCCAGCCGATGGCGCGCCGCGGGCTGGGTCTACCGGGCGCTGGGCCGGCCCTGAGCCGGTCTAGCCCAGCTATCGCTAGCTGCGTCGAGCTAGTTCACCCTTCGCCGACCTCGACCTCGACCTCTTGGCCGTACATCTCCACGTCCGCGCTTTCCTCGTCTGTCAGCTCGTCCGGTACCGCCGGGCCGGGAGCCGGTGCGCCACGCGCGGGGGCTGGCGGTCCCAGCACCGCTTGACCCGCCGGCGCCGAATCGTGGCGGTCGGCGTCCGGGCCGATCCGGCCCATTACGGTGGGGGCGTGCGGGTCGGTGAGCCCCGCGCAGCCCGCCGGGGCCATGACGCGGTCAGGGTCCTCGCTCACGTTCACGTTGGTGCTCCTCCCCAGGTCGGCGGCCGCGGCCACCCGGGATTTAGCTCGCCGGACTCTCCACAGCAGTGCGGCCTCCACCGACCATACGACGGTTCACGGCATTAGCGTCGTAAGCGTGAGCACCGCGCCGCGCAGCCTGGCCGACTGGCTACGTACCCGCAGCGACGCCGAGCTCGGCGACCTGCTCTGTCGGCGACCCGATCTGCTCGTCCCGGTGCCCGCCGACATCGGGGCCCTTGCCGCCCGGGCGTGCGTCCGGCTCTCGGTGGTCCGCGCGCTGGAGCGGCTGAACCAGTTCACCCTGGAACTGGTCGACGCCATCGTGCTGCTCGGCGACGAGGCCTCGACCGCCGGTCTGCTGGCCCTGGTCGGCGACGCCGCCCCCGAGCCCGCCGTACGCCGCGGCCTCGACGTACTGCGCGCCAACGCCCTGGTCTGGGGCGGCGACGACCGGCTGCACCTGGTCGGTGGGGTGCGCGAGATCGGCGCGACGTACCCGGCGGGGCTCGGCCGGCCGGTCGCCGTCTGCCTGGAACGACATAGCCGGCCGCAACTGGCGCTGATCGTGGAGGCCCTGGGACTGCCCGGCGGCTCGACTCAGCACGCCGCAATCGCCGCGGTGGCGACCGCGTTCGCCGACCGAGACTGGCTGGACGCGTTGATCGCGCGGGTCGGCGCAGCGGTCGGATCGGAGGCGGGCGAGGTGCTGCAGGCGCTGGCCAACGGACCGCCACTGGGCTCGGTTGCCGACGCGCTGCGGCCGGTCAGCGCCGCCAGCGCCGACACCCCCGTCCGGTGGCTGCTCGCGCACGCACTGCTGGTCGCCATCGACGGCGCGACGGTCGAGCTGCCACGGGAGGTCGGCCTGGCGCTGCGCGGCGACCGGCCGCTGGGCGAGCTGCACTCGGTGCCCCCGGAGCCGGTCCTGACCAAAGTGCCGGCGTCGGCCGTCGATGCCGGTGCGGCCGCCGAGGCGACGGCCGTGGTCGGCCACGTCGAGTCGCTGCTCGAGGCCTGGGGGGCCGAGCCGCCCGGCGTCCTGCGCGCCAGCGGGCTCGGCGTGCGCGAGTTGCGGCGGGTCGCCCGGTCGCTCGATGTCGAGGAGTCGGTCGCCGCGCTGGTCGTCGAGGTGGCCGCGGCCGCCGGCCTGGTCGCGGACACCGGCGGCCTGGGCGCTCACTGGCAACCCACGACGGCGTACGACGGGTGGCGCGCGGCCGCGCCCGAGCACCGGTGGCTGGTGCTGGCCCGCAGCTGGTTGACGATGTCTCGCCTGCCCGGGCTGGTTGGCCGGCGCGACGACCGGGACAAGGTGATCGCCGCCCTCGGGCCGGACGTGGAGCGGTCGCTCGCCCCAGAGATCCGCCGGACGGCGCTAGGCGCATTGGCCGAGGTACCGGCCGGGTCGGCACCGGAGCCGGCCTCGCTGGGTGCGCTGCTGTCCTGGCGGGCGCCGCGGCGCGGCGGTCGGCTGCGGGACCTGGCGGTCGAGTGGACGCTGGCCGAGGCCGCGGCGCTCGGCGTCACCGGCCGGGGCGCGCTCTCCGCAGCGGGGAGCGCGCTGCTGACCGACGACGAGGCCGCGGCCGCGGCCGCGTTGGCCGCGGTCCTCCCACCGCCGCTGGACCACGTGCTGCTGCAGGCCGACCTGACCGCGGTGGCGCCGGGTCCGCTGGAGCCGGACCTGGCTCGCGAGCTGGCGCTGGTGGCCGACGTGGAGTCCTCCGGCGGCGCGACCGTGTTCCGGATCAGCGCAGCGAGTGTGCGCCGGGCACTGGACGCCGGGCGGTCCGCCTCCGAGCTACACGAGCTGTTCAAGTCCCGGTCCCGGACTCCGGTGCCGCAGGCGCTGACCTACCTGGTGGACGACGTGGCGCGGCGGCACGGCGTACTGCGGGTCGGCACCGCCACGGCGTACGTCCGCTGTGACGACGACGCGCTGCTCGCCGAGGTGCTGGTGGCGCGCAAGGCGGCGCCGCTGCGGCTGCGCCGGTTGGCACCGACCGTGCTGACCGCGCACGCGTCGGTGGAGAACGTGCTGGATGTGCTGCGCGAGGCCGGGTACGCGCCGGTGGCGGAGTCCCCCGACGGCGCGGTCGTGATCAAGCGGACGACGGCGCATCGCACGGCGGTCCGGCCGCGTCCGCCCCGGCTGGCCGGTGACGCGCCGGTGCCGACCGCGGCCCAGGTGGCGAACTCGGTGCGGGGGCTGCGGGCCGGCGACGAGGCGGCCCGGGCCGCCCGCCGGGCGCCGGTGACCACGTCGGGCGCGGTCTACTCCCCGCACAGCCGCGGCTCGGATGCGCTGGCCGTGCTGCAGCACGCCGCCCTGGACCGCCGGCCGGTGTGGCTGCGCTATGTCAACGCCCAGGGCCAGGCCAGCCACCGCATCGTCGAACCCACCAGCGTGAACGGCGGCTACCTGACGGCGTACGACCATCGCCGCGAGGACACGCTGACCTTCGCGCTGCACCGAGTCACCGGAGTGTCGGAGCTGCTCGGCGACGAGGCACCGTAACCTGGCGCCGTGTCGGCGTGGGGCGCGCCCCGGACCGCGGGTTGCGGGACAATGGATCGCAGGCCGACCGCCGCTGTCGGCCGACGGAATCGAGGAAGGACGCCCGTGACCGACGGACCGCTGATCGTCCAGTCGGACAAGACCCTGCTGCTCGAGGTGGACCACCCGCGCTCCCGCGAGGCCCGGCACGCGATCGCGCCGTTCGCCGAGCTGGAGCGCTCGCCGGAGCACGTGCACACCTACCGGCTGACCCCGCTGGGCCTGTGGAACGCCCGCGCCGCGGGGCACGACGCCGAGCAGGTCATCGACGCGCTGGTGCGCTACTCCCGCTACGCCGTGCCGCACGCCTTGCTGGTCGACGTCACCGACACCATGGACCGCTACGGCCGGCTGCGGCTGGTCAACGACCCGGCGCACGGCCTGGTGCTGGCTTCCCTGGACCGCGCCGTGCTGACCGAGGTGGTGCGGTCGAAGAAGGTCGCGCCGATGCTCGGCGAGCGACTGGACGACGACACCATCGTCATCCATCCATCCGAGCGCGGTCGGCTCAAGCAGGCGCTGCTCAAGCTCGGATGGCCGGCCGAGGATCTGGCCGGGTACGTCGACGGCGAGGCGCACGCGATCGGCCTGCGCGAGGAGGGCTGGTCGCTACGCGACTACCAGCGCGAGGCGGTGGAGAACTTCTTCTCCGGCGGCTCCGGCGCGGTGGTGCTGCCATGCGGCGCCGGCAAGACGATCGTCGGCGCGGCCGCGATGGCCCGGGCCGGGGCGACCACGCTGATCCTGGTGACGAACACCGTGTCCGGGCGGCAGTGGAGGAGCGAGCTGCTGCGACGTACCACGCTGACCGAAGAGGAGATCGGCGAGTACTCCGGGGAGCGCAAGGAGATCCGGCCGGTCACCATCGCGACGTACCAGATCATGGCGACCCGGCGGAAGGGCGAGTACACCCACCTGGACCTGTTCGGGGCGCGGGACTGGGGCTTGATCGTGTACGACGAGGTGCACCTGTTGCCGGCGCCGGTGTTCCGGATGACCGCGGACATCCAGTCGCGGCGCCGGCTGGGCCTGACCGCGACGCTGGTGCGCGAGGACGGCCGCGAGGGCGACGTGTTCTCGCTGATCGGGCCGAAACGGTACGACGCGCCGTGGAAGGACATCGAGTCCCAGGGCTACATCGCGCCGGCCGACTGCACCGAGGTGCGGGTCACGCTGACCGATGCCGAGCGGATGGAGTACGCCACCGCCGAGCCCGAGGACCGCTACCGGGTCGGGGCGACCGCGCGAACCAAGAAGGCGGTGGTACGCCGGCTGGTCGAGCGCCACGGCAGCGACCGGGTGCTGGTGATCGGCGCCTACCTGGAGCAGATCGACGAACTCGGCGAGATGCTCGACTGCCCGGTGATCCAAGGCTCGACCCGCAACGCCGAGCGGGAACGGCTCTACGAGGCGTTCCGGTCCGGCGAGATCACGACCTTGGTGGTCTCGAAGGTGGCGAACTTCTCCATCGACCTGCCGGAGGCGGCGGTCGCCATCCAGGTCTCGGGGACGTTCGGGTCACGGCAGGAGGAGGCGCAGCGGCTGGGTCGGGTGCTGCGGCCTAAGGTCGACGGCCGGCCGGCGCACTTCTACACGGTCGTCTCGCGCGACACCCTGGACCAGGATTACGCCGCGCACCGGCAGCGGTTCTTGGCCGAGCAGGGGTACGCCTACACGATCATCGACGCGGACGAGGTGCTGGAGAGCGGCTGATGGTCAACCGGCCGTCGGCAC
>JADGOU010000103.1 GCA_017882835.1 Frankiaceae bacterium
GCCGGCAAGTCGCCGTCGACGATCGCCGCCGAGATCGCCGGGCTGGTCACCGCGGCGGACATCGCCCGCGCCAACGGGGACCCGACGAGCGCGGCGGGCTGGGAACAGACCGCTGATTCCTGGCGCGCCAGCCTGCCCGGCTGGACCTTCACCCATACCGGCTACTGGGGAGACCACCAGTACTACGACCGGATCGAGGACCGCAGCGGCAACCCGAACGACGGCGATACCCGTGGGTTCAAGGAAGGCTCCTACGCCGAGCACGACATCGTCGACGCCGGGTTCCTCGAACTTGTCCGGCTCGGCGTGCAGTCACCGGCCGACCCGCTCGTCACGGCGTCGCTGCCTGAAACCGACACCGCCTTCGACGGACACGCCCCGATGAAGGTCAGTATGCCGAACGGCGACGTGTACTGGCACCGCTACGTGCATGACAGCTACGGGGAGAGCAACGCCGACGGATCCGGCTGGGACGACCGCAAACCCAACACCTGGGGACGACTGTGGCCGCTGCTCTCCGGTGAACGCGGCGAGTACGAACTGGCCAACCATCGCCCCGCCACCCTGTACCTGCAATCCATGGCCGACGCCGCGAACGCCGGCTACTTCATCCCCGAACAGATATGGGATCAGCACGACGCGTTCGGGTTCCAGAAAGGGAAAGCGACTGGCAGCGCCGCCCCACTCGCCTGGGCGGAGGCCCAATACATCCGGCTCGCCCAAAGCATCGACGTCGGCCACCCGCTCGACACGCCCACCATCCTGCTGGCCCGCTACCCAGGACCCTGACCCTGACCCTGTCCACCCCTGCGGCACCTGCCCAGGGCCGTATACGCGGCAGCGACTGGGACGCCTGGGAGCGGATGCACTGCTCGATCACCGCGAAATCGACGCTGTAGAGCAACACTTCGGCAGCGGCGTGGCCACCGAGGCGCGCGTTCACCAGCCGGTAGTACTCACCGCTGGCGACGCCGCTCATGCCACCGAGCACACCGAGCACACCGAGCACACCGAGCACACCGAGCACACCGATGGTCTTCACCGACTGCACCTCCATACCCGGCGTGGCGACAACCTGCTCCAGCGGGGGCAGCTCAGGGTGTCGCACTCAGCGATCGTCTACCGGTGCTGATCAGCCTCAGCTGCGGGGCCGGGCCGAGGCAGGGCGATCACCGCCGGGGGATCATTTGCTGGTCGCGCTCGTGCACTCCGTGACCTTGGTCGCTGGCTTCGCTCGGCGCTGGTTCGGCTGAACCTGCGCTGAGCGTCCGCACTGTCGGCGGTCGTCTCAGAAGTTGGTGCGAAGGCCAACGCGTCATGGCGGCCACCATCTGCCGACTTCTGCGACGCTCCGGCGGTGGCGCTCCATCGACGCAGAAGTGAGCGGCCGCGTACGGCGGGTAGACTGAAGTCACGAGTGACGGAAGGGCCGTCGCCGTACCGTGTGCGCGGACGCCTTCTCCGGGCGCCTCCGACCACCGCGACCCTTCTCACCGGGCGAGCGCGAGGTCGTAGCAGAGGCTACCCGCCGACGTCGGCGCGTCCCCCAGAGAGGCACCGCCCTGACCTCCAGCGACACCACCAACCGCACGTCCAGCCCCACGGCGACCGCCCAGTCGCTCGACCCACCCACGGGGGTCATCACCGGCCCCGACCCGGCCCCGACCGCGACTGCTGACCAGCCCTCCGCTGCAACCTTGGCCGAGCTCGGGGTCCGGCCCGAGACCTGTGCCGCCCTAGCCGCCGTCGGCATCACCACGCCGTTCGCCATCCAGGCCCTCACCCTGCCCATCGCCATGGCCGGGGCCGACGTGATCGGCCAGGCCCGTACCGGCACCGGCAAGACCCTCGCCTTCGGCATCCCGATCTTGCAGCGGATGACGGTTCCGGGCAGCGGTACGCCGCAAGCGCTCATCGTCGTACCGACTCGCGAGCTGTGCGTCCAGGTCGCTAAGGACCTGGCCATGGCCGGCAGCACCCGGTCTGTCCGGGTGCTCGCGATCTACGGCGGGCGCTCCTACGAGCCACAGGTGGACGCGCTGCGCACCGGCGTGGACATCGTGGTTGGCACCCCAGGGCGACTGCTGGACCTGATCCAGCAGGGTCGCCTCAATCTCGCCGAGGTGTCGGTGGTGGTGCTCGACGAGGCCGACGAGATGCTCGACCTGGGCTTCCTGCCCGACGTCGAACGGATCCTCGCGCGCACGCCCGAGGACCGTCAGACGCTGCTGTTCAGCGCCACGATGCCGGGCGCGATCGTGACCCTCGCGCGCCGGTTCATGCTCCAGCCGACGCACATCACCGCCGAGATGCCGGACGAAGGCCGCACTGTCCCGACCACATCGCAGCACGTGTTCCGGGCACACGCCTTGGACAAGGCGGAGATGCTGGCCCGCATCCTGCAGGCGGAGGGCCGCGGGCTGACGATGGTCTTCTGCCGGACCAAGCGCACCGCCGACAAGGTGGCCCTCGACCTCGACGAGCGCGGCTTTGCCGCGGCCGCGGTGCACGGTGACCTCGGTCAGGGCCAGCGGGAGCAGGCGCTGCGCGCGTTCCGCTCGGGCAAGGTCGACGTTCTGGTGGCCACGGACGTCGCCGCTCGTGGCATCGACGTCACCGGCGTCACGCACGTGATCAACTATCAGTGTCCCGAGGACGAGAAGGTCTACCTGCACCGAATCGGGCGCACCGGTCGGGCCGGCGGCTCCGGCATCGCGGTGACGTTCGTGGACTGGGACGACGTACCGCGGTGGACGCTGATCAACACCGCGTTGGCGCTGCCGTTCCCGGACCTGGTCGAGACCTACTCCTCCTCGCCGCACCTGTACGAGTCGCTCGACATCCCGCGATCGGCGACCGGCCGGCTACCGCGCTCGCAGCGGGTGCGAGCCGGGCTGGACGCGGAGCGGGTGGAGGACCTGGGCGAGACCGGTCGGCGGCGGCGCTCGGGTGGGGTGGCGGTGGTGACCGGCAAGCTGCGCGACCGCGGCGAGGGCCGCTCCCGCGCCGGCGCCGACGACGCCCCGACGGACCGATCTGATCCAGGAATCCGCCGCCCGGGCCGGCGGCGCCGGACGCGTGGCGGGGGTGCTGCCCGCGGTGCCGGCGTCAGCCAGCCGGTCGCACCGGCGGGCGCGGTGGTTGCGTCCGCCGGTGCCGAGGCCGCGACCGGGAGTGCGGCGAACGCGGGCCGCGGCCCGACCCGGGCGCGTGGCGCCAGCGGCGACCTTGCCGTTGACGTGGGGATCGACCATGCGGTGGACCTTGCCGTCGACGGGTCGCCCACGCGCCGGCGGCGCCGGCGCGGTGGCCGCGGTCGGGGACGGGCCTCCGGGGAAGCCGGCGCCGAGACCGCCTGACCTGGTCGTCCGGTGCCAGCCGGCGGTCACCTACCTGACGGCCGAGACCTCAACCGGGGCGCTGACGGACGTCACGCTGCACCGGCTCCCGGTCAGAGCTTGAGGCTGATCCGGACCCAGGTCCGCCGGCCACAGGCCGGACACCGCATCCACGACGGATGGCCCCGCTTGATCAGCGGCAGGTGCAGGCTCGGCAACGCCGCCCGAACCGCCTGCATGACCAAGAGCACCGAGCGCTGCCGGCACGAGGAGCACTCCAGCACGAACGAACCTGGGGCCGGCTGCGGATCGCTGGTGCTGAACAACGCCCGGCGACCGTCGGCTCCGGTGCCCCGGATCGGGGTCACCGGGCTGACCGCGTCCGGCGACCGGGGCCGGACCCGGTCGAACGACGACCGGCGCGATTCGCTCACGGCTCACCTACCTGACTCAGTGCCGCCACCGACAGTCGGTCGCCGCTTCGTTGGTCAACGACGTCGATCTCAGCTGGGGGCGCGGCCAACGCACCCGCAACCAACCGCCGGGCGAGCTCGCGGTAGGCCATCGCGCCCGGCGTACGGCCGGCAGTGGTCAAGACCGAGCGACCACAAGCCGGCGCCTCGGCGAACCGGACGGACTTGGCGATCGGCGGATCGAGCACGGGCAGGCCGTAGCGCGCGGTGATGTCGGCGAGCACCTCCCGGGCATGGGTCGTCCGACCGTCGTAGAGCGTGGGCAGCACGCCCAACACCGTCATCCCGCGGTTGGTCAGCCGCTTCACATCAGCCACGGTGTCCAGGAGCTGGCCGACGCCGCGATGCGAGAGCGTCTCGCACTGCAGCGGCACGAGCACCTCAGTAGCCGCGGTCAAGCCGTTGATGGTCAGGACGCCAAGCGAGGGCGGACAGTCGATCAGGATGTCGTCGTACGGCGATGAGCTGCCGGCCAGCAGGTCCTCCAGCGCGGCCCGCAGGGCGTACTCGCGGCCGGTGCGGGTCAGCAGCTGCATCTCACCACCGGCAAGGTCGATCGTGGCCGGCAGCAGGTCCGGTCCGTCGGCAGTGGGCTGGATGACCATGCTGGCCGACACCCGGCCGAGCAGCACGTCGTGGACGGACATGGCCAAGGAGTCGGGCTCCAGGCCGAGGGAGAAGGTCAGGCAGGCCTGCGGGTCGAGGTCGACCAGCAGGACTCGGCGACCGAGCTCGGCCAGGGCAGCACCCAGCGAGGCGACAGTGGTGGTCTTGGCCACGCCGCCCTTCTGGTTGGCAATGGCAAGGATGCGGGTCACAGCAGTTCCCGATGCTAGAAGTTCGGCGGTCGCGGTTGCGGAGAAGTTGCGGACCGGGCCCCAAGTCTCCCGGTCGCGGGGCACGGCGGCAAGCCTTCGTGGTGGCGTCGCGTTGTGTCGTCACTGCGGGGCGTAATGGGAGCGTGCGGGCGGCCGGATAGGCTGTCACCGGCCCATCCAAAGGAGTCCCAGCTGAGTCGATCCGCGACCGGCCGGTCGCCGCGTCGGACCGCGGCGATCCGGTTCGCCGTACCGGCCGGGCAGTTGGCAGCCCTGGCGGCGCAGCCTCCGCTCGACGGCCCCGGGCGCGCTCCGGCACTGCTGGTCCCCGGTTACACCGGCAGCAAGGAGGACTTCTTGTCCTTGCTGCCGCTGCTCGCCGCCGGCGGTCACCGGACGGTCGCGATCGACCAGCGCGGGCAGTATGAGTCCCCTGGGCCGGATAGTCTGGCGGCGTACGGCGTGCAAGCCCTCGCCACCGACCTGCTGCATGCGCTCGATGTGGTCGGCGCGCCCAGCGTGCACGTGGTCGGGCACAGCTTCGGTGGCCTGGTCGCGCGGGCGGCTGTCATCCGGCGGCCCGAGCGCTTCGCCTCGCTGACGTTGCTGTGCTCGGGGCCGGCAGCGATCAGCGGACTCCGAGCGCAGCGGATTCGCACGCTGGAACCGCTGCTGCGCCGCGGCGGCCTGGCCGGAGTGCTGCCAGCCATGGAGCTCGAGTGGCGGGCCGCGCGGCAGGCGGGCACGCCGTCGGCAGTGGTCGAGTTCCTGCGCACCCGCTTCCTGACCTCGAGTGCAGCAGGCCTGGAGGGCATGGGGACTGCGCTGTTGACGGAGCCCGACCGGGTGGCCGAGCTGGCGGCGACCGGCGTGCGCGTGCTGGTGGCCTACGGGGAGGACGACGACGCCTGGCCGCCGGCCGTGCAGGCTGCGATGGCGGCCCGGCTGGGGGCACCGGTCGAGGTCATCGCCGGTGCCGCGCACTCCCCGGCGGCGGAGGCGCCGGCGGTGATCGCGGCCGCGCTGCTGCGGTTCTTCTCAGCGGTCGGGGATGGCCATCGATAGCTCGCTCCCTCGGGACCGGCCCGTCGGAACGGACCGCACCGACGGTCTAGACAGGCGGGGCTCGCGACCCCGGGTAACGCTCAACCCGTGCAAGACCTCGAGCCCGACCCTGGCCTATTCGGCCCGGACAGCGTGACCTGGCGGGTGCACGCCGATCCGGTGATGGTGGTCGCCGGCGTCGGCGGTCTGCTGACCGGAGGTACCGCCCCGCTTTACCAGTCTCCGCCGCCGCCGAAGTCACCGCCCCCGCCGAAGTCACCGCCCCCGCCGAAGTCACCGCCGTCCTGCTGGTCGGCCCCGTCCTCCCGGCCCTCGTCGTAACCGCTCTCGTAACCGCTCTCGTACCCGCCGCCGCCCCAGCCGCCGCCGAAGCCGCCGCCCATCAGGCCGCCGATCATCATCCCTTCCCAGAACGGCATGGCATACCAGCCGCCCGGGACAAAGCCGCCGCCCACCATGCCGCCGCCGAAGTAGTGCGGCGCGCCGGGGGTATAGCCGGGGTAACCCTCATACTCCCGGTCCCCCACCCGGACTCGGCCGGCTTCCGTCAAGGGTGGCCCCGACGACGGCGTTGGCGAGATCTCTGGACCGGGGTCGAAGCCGAGCGCGCTGCGCGCCGCCCGGGTCATCGCCAGCCCTTCTAAGGCGGTACGCCGGACGACCTCCAGCTTCTCCTTCGTGTCCGCGCTGGCGATCATCCCGCCGGCGGCGGTGTAGCGCTCGGACGCGTCGTTGATCGCCTGCCGGGCGACCGCGTTGTCCCCGGGGTCCAACGTGGTGACATCGCCGCCGAGCCGGTCAAGCACGCTGCGAACGTCGGCCTTGAGGTTGGACAGCTCCCGCTCGCGCCGGCGGCGGCGAGAGACGACGAAGCCGCCGAGGCCCAGCGCGCCCAGCAGCAGCAGGACCAGCAGGACCACGACACCGGCGCCGCTCGATCCGCCACCGGAGCCAGAGGTCGACCCGGAACTCCCGGAGGCCGCCCTGGCTTTCGGTGCCGATTGAACAGCGCCGACGAAGTCGGTCAGAACGGCGGTGACGCCCTTGCTCTCAGAGCGGTTGAAGACCTCGGTGGCGGTCCTGCTGGCGACGCCGGACGCGAGCGCGCTGGATGCTGCCCGGAACAACGTGCCGGCCACCACCGCGACCGTGACGGAGCCACCCAGTTGACTGCCGATTCGCGCCGGCAGCTGGTCGCCACCGACCTCCTGCGCCGCGGCCGCCGGCAACACGGCGACCACCACCGGCGACGAGCTCGACCGGATCTTGGCGCGGACAGCGTTGGCATCGACCTGGGACGCCAGCTCAGCCGTCGGGTCGACGTACACCGGATCGGAGCGCAACTGCGCCACGGCCGTGTCGACGTACGACGCTGCCCCGGCGGGGCGATCGACCAGCACGAGCAACGGCAGCAGCAGTACGGCGAGCACGCTCGCGCGGTGGCGGCAGGTCACCTCACCCACGCTAGCCGAGCCCACGCCAGCCGAGCCCACGCCAGCCGAGCCGCGAACGTCACCGAAGGGTCATGGACAGGTCAGCCCGCGACAACGAACCCGCGCACCGAGTTGGCGATCAGTTGGACCGCGATGGCCGTCAGCAGCAGGCCGGAGATACGCGTCAGCAGCACGATGCCGCTCTCCCGGATGACGCGGATGATGGCGACGGAAAACCGCAGCGACAGCCACAGCACCAGGTGTACCGCCACCAGTCCGGCCGCGATCGCGGCCACATCGGCCGACCCGTGCGCCCGTCGGACGAACACGATGGTCGCGACGATGGCGCCCGGGCCGGCCAGCAGCGGCGTACCCAAGGGGACCAGCGCCACGTTGACGTCCGGCACCTCGTTCGGCGCATCGCGGCGGTCGGTCAGCAGCTCGAGGGCGACCAGCGCCAACAGCAGCCCGCCGGCACCCTGTAGCGCCGGCACGCCGATCCCCAGGTACGTCAGGATCTGCTGGCCGAAGACGGCGAACGTGGAGATCACCAGACCGGCCACCACGACCGCCTGCCCAGCCAGGCGACGGCGGACCCGCGCGCTGCGACCGCTGGTCAAGCCGAGGAACAGCGGGATCGTGCCCAACGGATCCATGATGACGATCAGCGTGACGAAGACCTCGCCGGACAGCCGGGCGTGGAAGTAGGTGTTCACGCGGCGAGCGGGCGTGCGCCCGTCGCCTGCGCCAATATCGCGTCGTACGCCGCCGGACCGGTGCAACCGGCACCCAGCGGCACCATCTTGTTCGTGCCGTGGTAGTCGCTGGATCCGGTGACCAGCAGGCCGAGGTCGTCAGCCAGCCCGATCAGGTGCGCCCGGTCGGTGGCGTCGTGATCGGGGTGGTCGACCTCGAGCCCGGCCAGCCCCGCCGCCGCCATAGCGACGATCACGTCGTCGCCAACGACCCGGCCGCGTCGCCGGGCGAGCGGGTGCGCGAACACCCCCACCCCGCCGGCCCCCAGCACCATCCGGATGGCCGCCAGCACGTCGAGCTCGTCCTTACCCACGTGGTACGGCCCGCCGCGGCGCAGCCACGCCGTCGTGAACGCCTCGCCGATGTGGTTGATCCGCCCGATCTCGACCAGCGCCGCCGCGATGTGCGGGCGCCCGACGGTCCCGCCGGCCAGCTCCCGCACCCGCTGCCAGGAGACGGGGTGGCCGGCGGCGCGCAGCTTGGCCACCATCCGTTCGGCCCGGTGGATCCGACTCTCGCGCAGCCATGCCCGGGCGGCTCGGAAGTCCGGCTCGGTCGGGTCGAACAGGTAGGCGAGCAGGTGCAGGCTGATCGAGTCCCCGTCGGGACCGGTGCTGCGGCAGGAGATCTCCGCGCCGGGCAGCAGCACCAGCCCGGGGGGGAGCGCCGCCGCCGCCGCTGCCACCCCCGCGGTGGTGTCGTGGTCGGTCAGCGCGACTACGTCGAGGCCAGCCTGGCGAGCCGCCCGCACCAACTCCGCCGGCGACGTCGTGCCGTCGGACGCGGTGCTGTGCGTATGCAGGTCGATGCGCAGGTGGCACTCCGAAGGTCATCGCGG
>JADGOU010000104.1 GCA_017882835.1 Frankiaceae bacterium
CGACCTGCTGGCCCAGGTGGCTCTGGTCGCGCCGGCCGACAGTCCGGTGCGGGGGACTGCGGCGGCGGCGGTGACCGCCCTGCGGCGCGGTGTGGTCGCCTACTCCTCCGTCGGCTGACGCTCGGCGGCGCACGCGCCCACGCGGCTCAGCCCGCGAGGGCGGCCAGCAATCGGTTCAGCGCGCTGTCCAGCCCCCAGCGATCGGCCAGCTCGACCAGTCGCTCCGGGTCGCGGGGGCTCCGCGGTTGGGTGTCGTCGTACACCGGCAGCGGGACGTCCGTCGCCACCCGGACCACCGGTCCGGCGGCAGCCAGGTAGTCGCGGGCGGCGCTCAGCCGGGCCCGGGCGCCGGCCGGAAACCCCGCGGTCTCCTCGGCGTCCACCGCCGCCAACATCGCCGGCACCGAGCCGAACCGGGTGACCAGCGTAGCCGCGGTCTTGGCGCCGATCCCGGCCACGCCCGGCAGCCCGTCGCTGGGGTCGCCGCGCAGCATCGCGAAGTCGGCGTAGGCCCGGCCCGGAATGCCGTACCGGCTGGCCACGGCAGCCTCGTTCACGATCTCGGCCTGGCCGACGCCGCGGGCGGCGGTGTAGACCACCCGCACCGGCTGGTCGTCGCGGACCAGCTGGAACAGGTCCCGGTCACCGGTGACGATGTCGACCGGCCCGGCGGCGGCGACCGCCAGCGTCCCGATCACGTCGTCGGCCTCGTAGCCGGCCACGCCGATCCGGGCGATGCCTACCGCGTCCAGCACCGCCTCGATCACCGGCACCTGCGGGCTCAGCTCGTCCGGAACCGTCTCGCCGCCGTCCGGGGCGACCCGGTGCGCCTTGTACGACGGCAGCGCAGCCACCCGAAACGCCGGTCGCCAGTCGGCGTCGAAGCAGGCCACCAGGCGGTCGGGGTGGTGGGTGCGGACCAGCCGGGCGACGAAGTCGAGCAGGCCGCGGACCGCGTTGACCGGGGAGCCGTCCGGCGCGGTGACCGTGGTGGGGACGCCGTGGAAGGCGCGGAAGTACAGGGAGGGAGTGTCGAGCAACATCAGCCTGTCTCGAAGCGACATCAGCCTGTCTCGTCGCACCGCCACCCTTTGAGGATGGCACGGCCTCGTTCGACCGCACCCGAGACGATCGTCATGCGGACGGGCTTGCAGTCCTCGGTTACAGCTCGTCCCTGGGGGCTGTTGGATCACCGAGCAGGCCAAGTCGAGAGGCGGCACCGGCGAGGCGCTTGTCGTTGGTCCACAACGAGGCGTCGGGCGTGAGCTGTGTCGCGGCGATGTCACGCCCGGCGTGGAGGCCGTTCACCGACTGCGTTCATGAGCCAGGGCGAGTGCGAACTTGTCCTCACCTCACCGGCGCGCGCTGACCGACCGGCTGCCAGAGGCAGTCGCCGCCGCCGTCATCGCGCCAAGCTTGCGGCCAGCCTGCCAGAGTTGGCTGGCACGATGCCGGCCATGGCAATGACGGCTCAGCACCGCTGGCGGACGCCGGGTCGGCGCGGAGAGGTGGGGTCGATGGCCCGGCCACCGCGCCGGCCGGCGCGCGAGCCGGCCACCGAGCCGATCGAGTCGCTGCCGCCGGGCGACCATCCCGAGCTGCGCGCCGACTTGGTCGTGCTGTTCACCCGCTGGCGCCCGGTCAGCGTCACCATCGCGCTTGCCCTGGCCGCGACCAGCCTGGTCCGCCCGGTCGGCGGCCTGGGGCTGTTCTTTCCGGCCATGTTCTTGCTGGCCGCTTGGGCGCAGTACCGGTTCCGCACCGAGCTGCAGGCCGATGCAGTCAGCACCGACACCGGCTTCCGCCGCCGCCGCGTGGCCTGGACGCAGGTAGGCGACATAGTGGTGGTGCGAGCCGCCTTTGGCGTCCGCCGGGTCGTGCTGGTCACCGCCGAAGGCGTGGTCGCGTTGCCGGTGCCGGTGCTGCACCGGTTCAGCTCGTCGGAGCGCTTCGCCCGCCAGGCCGGCCTGATCCACAGCTGGTGGCAGCTGCACCGCGCCGGCGGACCCCGGGCGCCCCAGTGATGTCAGGGCTTCAGGTCCTCAGGTCCGCCGAACTCGAAGCAGCCCGCGCTGGACGACGGCGACGAAACCGGTGAGCGCCTCCAGGCGCTGGTCGGCCGCCAGCTGCGCGACTGTCTCGCGCACCGCCGCGGCTGACTGGTCATCGGGACGCAGCACCAGGATCCCGGCGTGGCTACCAGGTGGGTAGCGGCGAACATCCCCTAGCCCCCGATCCAGTGTGAGCAACAGGCGACCAGCCGCGCTGGCAGCAGCGACGACCTCGGCGTCGGGATGCGGCGGCGGCCCGCACCCCGACCGCACCAACGGTTGGGTACTCGGCGAGGACTTCCTCCACCGTCATTCCGGCGTCCAGGCAGGCGAGCGGGACACTTACCGGGACCCGGGTGCCGGCGATGACCGCCTGGCCATGCATCACCGATGGGTCTGAGGAGATCAACTCCAGCTGATCCGACATGTTCCCATCTTGACTGCTTGTCGGACCAGCGGGTGTCCCGGTGCCCAGCTCCACGAATCGCTGCCCGATGCGCGTGGCCTCCGGCCGGAGCTGGATGGCGCGGTAGCCGCAGAAGCGGGCTTGGAGATCACCACCTTCTACGATCAGTGGGTCATCCTCACGGGAGGCATGGTAGCGATCAACTGCTGGCTTGTTACGCCGGGACCATTCGGCGGGCCGGCGGTGTCGGAGGGCGCAACTAGGCTGCCGGTCGTGACCGCTACCGACGCCGCCGAGGAAAGCTGCGCCGCCGAGTCGCTGTATCCCGTCGACCGGCTGGCCCGGGCCCGGACCGCGGCTGCCGGCGCCGGTCTGGACGGTTTGCTGCTCACCCCCGGGGCGGACCTGCGCTACCTCACCGGGTACGACGCGCCGCCGCTGGAACGGCTCACCTGCCTGGTTCTGCCCAGCGACGGCCCGGGCGCGCTCGTCGTACCGGAGCTCGAGCTGCCGCGCGCGGCCGCCTCGCCCGCCACCGACCTGGCCGTGGACATCGTCGGCTGGCGGGAGACCGACGACCCGTTCGCCCTGGTCGCTGGCCTGCTCCGGGACGCCCTCGACGGCGGACAGCCCGCCGCGGTCGGGATCGCGGACCGGATGTGGGCGGTGCAGGCGATGCGGCTGGCGGCGGCGCTGCCGTCGGCCCGGCAGGTGCCGGCCAGCACGGTGCTGGGGCCGCTGCGGATGCGCAAGTCCGCGGCCGAGGTTGACGCGCTGCGGCGGGCGGCAACGGCGATCGACCGGGTGCACGAGCAGTTGCGTGGCTGGCGACTCGTCGGACGGACCGAGCTGGAGGTGGCCCGAGACATCGCCGACGCGATCCTGGCCGAAGGCCACAGCCGGGTGAACTTCGTCATTGTCGGCTCCGGGCCGAACGGCGCCAGCCCGCATCACGAGGCAAGCCCGCGGGTGATCGAACACGGGGACGCGGTGGTCGTCGACATCGGCGGGACCACGGCCGAGGGCTACTGCTCTGACTCCACCCGCACCTACCTCGTCGGGGACGACGTGCCCACGGGCTTCGCCGACCTCTACGCCGTGCTGCACGAGGCGCAGCTGGCCGCCTGCGCGGTGGTCCAACCCGGCGTACCGGTCGAGACCGTGGACGCGGCCGCCCGCGACCTGATCACGGCGGCCGGGTACGGCGAGCTGTTCGTGCACCGCACCGGCCACGGCATCGGGCTGGAGGAGCATGAGCAGCCGTGGGTGGTGGCCGGCAACGCCGAGCCGCTGGCGCCGGGGATGACCTTCAGCGTGGAGCCCGGAATCTACCTTCCCGGCCGGTACGGCGCCCGGATCGAGGACATCGTGGTCTGCATCGAGACCGGGGGCGAGCGGCTGAACGCCCTCGACCGCAACCTGGTCCCGCTCGAGGGCTGAGCGGTGCCGACATCCGGCGCCGAGCGACTACCGGCAGCGGGCGAGCCGGCCACACCCCGGACAACCCTGCTGCGCGGCGGTCGGGTGCACGCGCCGGCCGACCCGAGGGCAACGGCGATCCTGGTCGCCGGCGACACGGTGCAGTGGGTGGGCTCGGACGCGGCCGCGGAGTCCTTCGCCGCCGATGAGGTCGTTGAGCTGCGTGGGGCGCTGGTCACGCCGGCCTTCGTGGACGCGCACGTGCACGCCACCGCCACCGGGCTGGCGCTCGACGGGCTCGACCTGTCCGCGGCGCGCTCACTGGCCGAGGCGCTCGACGCCGTCGAGCGCGCGGCCCGGGCGGCCCGCGGTCGGGTGGTGCTGGGCACCGGCTGGGACGAGGACGGCTGGCCGGAACGGCGGCCGCCCACAGCCGCCGAGCTGGACCGGGCCTCCTACGGCGGCGTCGTCTACCTGGCCCGGGTGGACGCGCACTCCGCCGTGGTTTCCAGCGCGCTGCTCGCCGCCTGCCCGGAGGCGCGCGGGCTGCCGGGGCTGGCAGCGGGCGGCCTGGCCCGACTCGACGCCCACGACGCGTTGCGCCGCACCGCTTACGGTGCGGTGTCGCCGGCCCAGCGGCAGAGTGCGCAGCGCCGCACCCGCCGCCGCGCCGCCGCGCTGGGCATCGGCTGCCTGCACGAGATGGCCGGCCCGGACGTCTCCAGCGAGGACGACCTCGCCGGCCTGCTGGCCCTGGCCACCGCCGAGCCCGGCCCGGACATCGTCGGCTACTGGGCCGCGCTCGGCGACGTGATAACGCCCGCCCGGCTCGACGTCCGCGGTGCCGGTGGGGACCTGTGCTGCGACGGCACGCTGGGCTCCCGCACGGCCGCGCTGTCAGCGCCGTACGCCGATGACGCGACGACGACCGGCGTGCTGCGCCACAACGCGGCGGACGTGGCGGCCCATGTGCTGGCCACCGTGGCGGCCGGGTTGCAGCCGGGCTTCCACGTCATCGGCGACGCCGCGGTGGAAGCCGCGCTGGACGGCCTGGAGCAGGCGGCGGCGCAGGTGGGCGCGTGGGCGGTGCGGGCCAGCCGACCGCGGCTCGAGCACGTCGAGATGGCCTCGCCGGCGACGGTGGCGCGGATGGCGGCGCTGGGCGCGGTGGCCAGCGTGCAACCGGCGTTCGACGCGGCCTGGGGCGGCCGGCACGGCATGTACGCCGATCGGTTGGGGGCCGACCGCGCGGCCGAGCTGAACCCACTGGCGGCCTTCGCCGCGGCCGGCGTCCCGCTGGCATTCGGCTCCGATGCGCCGGTCACGCGGCTCGACCCCTGGGGTGGCGTCCGGGCCGCTGTGCATCCCCGCAACCCCGAGCATGCGCTGTCGGCGCGGGCCGCGTTCGCCGCAGCCACCCGGGGTGGTTGGCGGGCGGCTGGGCGCGACGGCGCGGGGGAGCTGGCCCCGGGAGCACCGGCGACGTACGCCGTCTGGACGGCGGGGCAGCTGCGCGTGCAGGTGCCCGACGAGCGGGTCGCCGGCTGGTCCACCGACCCGCGGGCCGCGGTGGCCGGACTGCCCGACCTCTCGCCGGGGGCAACGCTGCCAACCTGCGTGCGCACCGTGGTGCGCGGTCGCCCGGCGTACGCCGTCGAGGCCGGGTGAGCGAGCCGCTGGCGGCATCGGGGAAGACCGCAAACCCGCTCCCCGGGCGGATGTCCCGACGACACGCCGACGTGCGCGTAACTTTTTGGAAACTTCTGCCGAACGAATCACGTCCCTGACCTGCATCGATCAGCGTTGCCGCAGGTCACGCTCACCTTGACAGCGCAGCGTAATCGATCGGTACATTTCCGTCGTCCACTTCGTGACGGCTACCGAGAGGTCCCTTAACCCACCGCGGGCTGGCCGAGCGACTGCCGGACGTACCCGGGCAACCGGGACGGCAACGTAGATCGCGGGCCAGGTCCAGCCCGGCGGGTGGTTCCAGGGGGCAGCCGACGGCGGAAGGCGGCAGTGGAACGAGCGGAGGGATCCCGGGCGCCCAGTAGACAACGGCACGCATGCCCACCGCCAGCGGGTGGCGAGTCGGTCCGAAGGGCGCTCGGGTTCCCTTCCTGATCTCCTACGGCCGGGACAGGTCGCGGCGGCAGCACCGCCAGCGCCAGCCAGGTACCGTCCAGTCCGGCAGACCATGACGCCGGCCAGGAGGCGGCTGCGCCGTTGACAGTTCCGCCGCTTGTCCTCGGGTGTCCACCGGACACTCCGCTCGAGGCTGCCGCGCGTCCCGGGGACCCGGCCCAACCCTCGACCCGAGGGGGCCTGGGCCTGCGCATCGCCGTGGCCACGGGCAGTGGGGCGCTGCTGGTGTTGTCCTTCCCGCCGTACGGCGCATGGCCGTTGGCCCCGGTGTCGGTGGCCGCCCTGACGCTGGCCTGCCGCGGCCAACGGCTGCCCGGGGCCTTCCTGACCGGACTGGCCGCCGGCCTGGCGCTCTTCCTGCCGCTGCTGCACTGGACCAGCAACGTGGGCGTGGACGCGTGGGTGGCGCTGGCCACCGTCGAGGCGCTGGCCATTGGCGGCCTGGGCGTCGTGCTGACCGTGGTCGACCGGCTGCCCGGCTGGCCGGTCTGGTCTGCCGCCGGCTGGGTGCTCGAGGAGGCGGTGCGCGGACGGGCGCCGTTCGGTGGCTTCCCGTGGGGGCGGCTGGCCTTCGGTCAAGGCGCCACCCCGTTCACCGAGTACGCCGCCTGGGGTGGGGCACCGTTGGTCACCTTCGCCGTCGCGCTCTGCGGCAGCCTGCTGGCCTGGGTGGCGCTGGACTGCCTGCCGCGGCCCGCGCCGGGAACGCGACGGGTGCTGCGGCGGGTGCTGCGGCGGGTCGGCGGCGTGGTGGCGGTGCTCGCCGTACCCGTCGTGGGGCTGGTCGCCCCGGTAGCGCTGCCGGTCAGCGGCACGGCCACGGTCGCTGTCGTCCAGGGCAACGTCCCGCGGCTCGGTCTGGAGTTCAACGCCCAGCGGGCCGCCGTGCTGGGCAACCACGTCGCAGCCACCGAGCGCCTCGGGGACGCGATCCAGGCCGGCCGCGAACCCCAGCCCGACCTGGTTGTGTGGCCGGAGAACTCCTCCGACATCGACCCGCTGGTGGACCCGGATGCCGCCGCCCAGATCGACCGGGCGGCCCGGTCGGTAGGCGCGCCCTTGCTGGTGGGTGCCGTGCTGGCGGGCCCGGGGCGCTATATCCGCAACGCCGGCATCGTCTGGGACCCGGTCGCCGGCCCGGGGGAGACCTACGTCAAGCGGCATCCGGTGCCCTTTGCCGAGTACGTCCCGTTCCGGCCGGTGCTAACGGCGCTCATCGGCCGGTTCGCGATGGTCCCCAACGACTTCCTCGCCGGCCCGACGGCGGGCACCTTGTCTGTTGGGCCGGTGCGGCTCGGCGATGTGATCTGCTTCGAGGTGGCCTACGACAGCCTGGTGCGCGACACCGTTGTCGGCGGCGGTCGGCTGCTCGTTGTGCAGACCAACAACGCGACCTTCGGCCGCAGCGGGGAGACCGAGCAGCAGCTGGCCATGTCGAGGCTGCGGGCCGTCGAACACGGCCGAGCCGTGCTGGTCGCCGCGACCAGCGGGGTCAGCGCGATCATCGGTCCGAATGGGCGGCTGCAGGATCGAGCCGGGGTCTTCACCGCGAAGACCGCCGTCCGGCGGCTGCCGCTGGCGGACCGGCGCACCCCGGCCGACCGGGTGGGCGCGGCGCCGGAGTGGCTGCTGTCCGCCGTGGCGGTCGGGGCGCTCGGTGCTGGAATGTTCGGGCACCGGCGCGGGTCGGCATGAGCAACCCCGAGAGCAGTCCAGCCGCTGCCGACCCCGTCCGCCAGGTCGTCGCCACCACATCCGACCTGGGGCGGGTGCTGGTCACCATCCCGACGTACGACGAGCGGGAGACCCTCGGCCCCATCATCGCCCGGCTGCGGGCGGCGGTGCCGGAAGTCGACGTGCTGGTCGTCGACGACGCCAGCCCGGACGGCACCGGGCTGCTGGCCGAGCGACTAGCCGCCGGGGATCCGCAGGTCTTCGCGCTGCACCGCCCGGGCAAGGCCGGGCTGGGAGTGGCGTACCTGGCGGCCTTCGGCTGGGCACTGGAGCGGGACTACGACGTCGTAGTGGAGATGGACGCCGACGGCTCGCATGCGCCGGAGGAACTCCCGCGGCTGCTCGCGGCGCTCCGGCACGCCGATGTTGTGCTCGGGTCGCGCTGGGTGCCGGGGGGCGAGATCCGGAACTGGCCGTGGATTCGGCTGGCGCTCAGCCGCGGCGGCAACGCCTTCGTGCGACTTGCGCTGGGACTCAGGCTGCGGGACGCGACCGGTGGCTTCCGGGCGATTCGGCGGCCGGTGCTGGAGTCCCTGTTGGTCACCGAGGTCGCGTCCCAGGGGTACTGCTTCCAGGTCGACCTGGTCCGCCGGGCGCGCGCTCAGGGACACGTCATCGCCGAGGTCCCGATCACCTTCGTCGAGCGGGAGCTCGGCACGAGCAAGATGAGCAATGCCATTGTGGTAGAGGCGCTCGTCCGGGTGAGCGCATGGGGAGCCCAGGCCCGGTGGGCGTCGATCCGGCGGTGGGCGGAGCAGGTGGGTGGGCCGGACCGATCGTAGAACGCCGAAGAGGGCCGCGCCCGGATGCGGCGCGACCCTCGTCGGGTTCTGGTCCGGACCGCTCAGGCGGTCATCTTGGGGCGTTGCTGTCGCAGCAGCGCGAGCCGCTCCGCCAGGACGCCTTCGAGGTCGTCCAGGGTGCGCCGC
>JADGOU010000105.1 GCA_017882835.1 Frankiaceae bacterium
CGAAGCTGCGCCCAGGGCACCGGCGTCAGGAGCAAGCCGGGTGCTCGAGTCAGCCCGTCGAGCGGCTTCCACCGCGCCCGGCGAGTCAGCCCACCGCCGTGAAGCCACGCTGCGGACCACCAACGGCGGGTTGGCGACCGCCGCCCGGTGCGCGAGTCGCTGTAGGTACGGCGACAACGGGTGCGTTCGCCCGCAGCTCGGAGCCTGCTCCGGTCTGGGCCGTCCAGCAGCGCGATCAGCCGGGAGAAGCTGCGGTTGGTGTTCCGAAGCAGCACCCCGTCCGGCTGCAAGCGGGTAGTGGAGCGTCGAGGGCCGGCATTCCTGCGCTCCTGAGCGTCCTCGCCGAGACGCAGCCACTTGATCTGCACGGCTGAGAAGTTGTGCGACGGATCGAGCCGCGGGTGGCTCATTATGCAGCACAACTTCGGCGATGGCGGCAGGATGGTGGCGTGGTCGTGGCATTCAGCATCAGTCCATCCAGCGGGGACGAGCGCGGCGGCGTGTCCGAGGCGAAGCGAGGAGAGACCGTGGCCGAGGAAGTCCGTGCGGAGATGGCGGCGAACGTCTGGAAGGTCGTGGCCGCCGAGGGCGACTCCGTGGAGGACGGTGACACGCTGGTGATCCTCGAATCCATGAAGATGGAGATCCCGGTGGTGGCCGAGTCGGCGGGCACGCTGACCCAGCTGACGGTCAACGAGGGCGACATCGTCAACGAAGGCGACCTGATCGCCGTCATCGACTGACCGCCAATGATCTCGGCCTCCAGCGGCAACGACGTGGTATAGGGGCCGTCTCCGCAGCTGCCACGGCTGGCTGCGCGACACCGCACAGAGACCTACGCCCGCGACGTGCTGGCGATCCGGCCCGACGACGTGTGCTACTCGATGGCCAAGTTGTTCTTCGCCTACGGGCTGGGCAACAGCTTGACGTTCCCGTTCTCGGTCGGCGCCCGTAGCGTGCTCGATCCCGCCCGACCGACGCCGGCGGTGCCGTCGACATCCTCACCCGCCACCGGCCGACGCTGTTCTTCGGCGTACCGACCTTCTACGCGGCGCTGCTGGCGGCCGAGATCCCGGCGGAGGCGTTCGCCAGCGTACGGCTGTGCCTGAGCGCCGGCGAGCCGTTCCCGGCCGCGCTCTACGCCCGGTTCACCCGGCGGTACGGCGTGGAGCTGCTCGACGGCATCGGTTCCACCGAGGTGCTGCACATCTTCCTGTCCAATTCCGGTCCAACCGGCCGGGCCGGGTGCGCCCGGGGACCGGGGAGCCGGTGGCCGGCTACGCCCTGCGGATCGAGGACGACGAGCGCGCCGAGGTGGCCGACGGCGAGCCCGGAGACCTCTACGTGTGCGACGAGTCGGCGGCGATGGGCTACTGGTGCCGCGCCGAGGTCACCCGCCGGGTCTTCCGGGGTCCGTGGCTGCGCACCGGGGACACCTACGT
Source organism: Frankiaceae bacterium (assembly GCA_017882835.1). GTDB lineage: Bacteria > Actinomycetota > Actinomycetes > JADGOU01 > JADGOU01 > JADGOU01. Next base: position 1,443 of record JADGOU010000105.1, read on the forward strand.
CCGCAGTCCGGACGGCTACTACAGCTACCTCGGTCGGTCGGACGACATCATCAAGGCCGGCGGGATCTGGGTGTCGCCGCCCGGAGGTGGAGGGTCGGTTGCTGGGGCACCCCGGCGTCGCCGCGGTCGCCGTGGTCAGCGTGCCGGACGCCGACGGACTGGAGAAGCCGGTCGCCTGCGTGGTGCCGGTCGCCGGTGCGGCCGTCTTACGAGGACGGGCTGGTCGAGTACTGCCGCTCCGGCCTGGCCGCGTTCAAGCGACCGCGGCGGGTGCTGCTGCTAGACGCCCTGCCGATGACCGTGACCGGCACGGTCCGGCGGTTCAAGGTCCGTGAGCATGCCATCGCGGTGCTGGCGGGCGAGAGTCCCCGGACACCGGCCGGGACCGCGACGCCGGCTTCGTCCTGACGGCAAGTCCACCTCGGAATCAAGCTGGAATCAAGCTGGAATCAAGCTGGGGTCAAGCTGGGGTCAAGCGGGTTGCCCCACCGGTCGAACAAGCCACAGTGACGATGATCGAGCCCTTCTTGCGTGCCCTGCTGGAGTGCGGTGGGTCGGACCTGCACTGCAAGGTGGGCTCGCCACCGCGGGTGCGCATCGACGGCCGGCTGCGCACGCTGCAGACCCGGGACCTCACCGCCGCGGACACCGAGCAGATGGTGACCGAGGTGCTGCGGGCCGACCTGGTGGAGGAATTCCGGCGGCGCAACGAAGCGGACTTCGCCTACTCCCTGGCCGGCGTCGGCCGCTTTCGGGCGAACGCGTTTCGCTCCCGAGGCAGTGCCGGGCTGGTGTTTCGGCGGGTGAGCGTCGGTGCCATCGCGCTGGCCGAGCTCGGGTTGCCGCCGGTGCTGGCCAAGCTGGCGATGGAGCCGCGGGGGCTGGTGCTGGTGACCGGACCCACCGGCTCGGGCAAGACGACGACGCTGGCGGGGATGGTCGACCACATCAACGCCAACCGCGAGGTGCACATCATTACTATTGAAGATCCGATCGAAGTGCTGCACTTCGACAAGATCGCGATGGTGAACCAGCGCGAGGTGCGCGTCGACACCGAGGACTTCGCCACCGCCCTGCGGGCGTCGATGCGCCAGGACCCGGACGTCATCCTGGTGGGTGAGATGCGCGACCAGGAGACGGTCAAGGCCGCCCTGACCGCGGCCGAGACCGGTCACTTCGTGATGTCCACGCTGCACACCACGGACGCGCAGGAGACGGTCAACCGAGTTATCGACTTCTTCGCCCCGCATGAGCAGAAACAGGTCCGCCTCACGCTGGCCGGCGTGCTGCGTGGCATCATCTGCCAGCGGCTGGTACCGCGGTCGGACGGACAGGGTCGGTGCGTGACCATGGAGATCTGCGTCAACACCGGTCGGGTGGCCGACGCCATCGCCGACGCGGACAAGACCTCCACGATCGAGAGCCTGATCGCCGATGGCGGCTTCTACGGCATGCAGACCTTCGACCAACATCTGGTCACGCTGATCCGCGACGACGTCATCACCTTGGCCGAGGCCATGGGCGCCTCCACGTCCCCGCACGACCTGACGGTCGAGCTCCGGCGGCTCGGCCTCGTCGCCTGATCGGCCCACTTTGTCGATGGCCATGACCCCCGGGCAGCGCGCCGAGTTCAGCTACCGCGTCACCGCCGCCGACACCGCCGCGCAGCTCGGCAGCGGCGATGTGGCGGTGCTCGGCACGCCGCGGGTGCTCGCCCTGATGGAGCGCGCTACCGTGCAGGCTGTCGCCCGCTCGCTGGAACCGGGCGAGACGACCGTCGGAGTCTCAGCACACCTGGAGCACCTGGCGGCCAGCCCGGTCGGCGCCACGGTGGACGTCGAGGCGGTCGTGCAGGAGCGCACGGGCCGCCGGATCACCTGCACCGCTCGGATGAGCGCGGGTGAGCGCACGCTTGCCACCGCCAACATCGTCCGGGTGGTGGTCAACCGGGCGACGTTCGAGGCGGGAACCGGATAAGTGCCCGGCCTCGGCCCGGTCAGGCCAGGTTTGCGGTCCGCGGGTAGGCCACCTCGGGATCGGTCACCACGTTGACCAGGTAGGGCACCCCCGCGTCGAAGCCACGGCGCAGCGCCGGGCCGATGTCGCCCGGCCGGGTGACTAGCTCACCGGCGCCGCCGAGGGCGCGCACCACCTCGTCGTACCGGCACTGAGGCTGGAGGTCGGCGGCCACGTCGTAGCCGTAGAGGAACCGCATCGGGTGGCGCTCCAGCCCCCAGCCGCCGTTGTTGCCGCAGACCATTACCACCGGGAGCCGGTGGCGCACCAGGGTGTCGACGTCCATCAGCGAGAAGCCGGCGGCGCCGTCGCCCAACAGCAGTACGACCTGTGCGCTCGGGCGCGCCAGTCGGGCCGCGATCGCATAGCCGAGGCCAGTGCCCAGGCAACCGTAGGGGCCGGGGTCGAGCCAGCAGCCGGGTTGGCGCGACTCGACGTACTTGCCCGCATAGGAGACGAAGTCGCCGCCGTCACCAATGACGACCGCGTCTGGGTCCAGCACCCGACGCAGCTCGCCGTAGACCCGGGCGGGATGGATGGGGTCGCCGTCGGCAGCGAGCAGCGCGGCGTCCTGCGTCGCGGTGGCGGCGTCCACCCCGCGCAGCTGCTCCAGCCAGGCGGCGACGTCGGGTGGTCCGCCGCGGCGCACGACCGCGCCGAGCAGGCCGTCGAAGGTCTCGGTCAGGTCGCCGGCCACGCAGTCGGCCAGGGTGATGTGCTCGGCCACCTGGCTCGGTGCCTCCACCAGATGCACGACCGCAGCTGGCGCGGAGCCATCTCGGCCACCGAAGGCCCCGAACCCCAGCCGGAAGTCCAGCGGCGTCCCGACGACGAGCACGAGGTCGGCACCGGCGAAGGCCGCCCCGCGGGCGGCGCTGATCGCCAGCTCCGAGCCGGCCGGCACGATGCCGCGGCCCATCCCGTTGGCCACCACCGGCAGCCGCACGGTCTCGGCGAAGCGCCGCGCCGGGTCTTCGGCTCCGCCGGCCCAGACGTCGGAGCCGAGCACGAGCACCGGGTGGCGGGCCGCGCCCAGCAGTCTGGCCACCCGGGCCAGCGCGTCGGGGTCGGGCGAGATCACCGGCCGCGGGACCGGGTCGGGCGCGGCGACGGTCGCCCGGCTGAACAACTCGTCCATCGCAATGTCGAGGAACACCGGTCCGCGCCGCGGCGTCGCCGCCAGCCGGAGCCCGTGCTCCACCTGACTGGGGATGGCGCCGACTTCGGGAATCGTGGCAGCGTACTTGGTCACCGGCCGCAGGATCGGTGGGTGGTCGAGCTCCTGGAGGCTGCCAGTCCCCCAGCGAGCGGCCGGCGCGCGCCCACCCAAGACGAGCAGGGGAGAGCCGTTGAAGTGCGCCGTCGTGATGGCGCTGACGCCGTTGGTTACCCCCGGGCCGGCCGTCAGCACGGCCAGCCCGGGGCGGCGGGTCAGCTTGGCGGTCGCCTCCGCGGCGAACACCGCGCTCTGCTCGTGCCGGACGTCGAGCAGGTGCATCGGTGGATCGGCTTTGACGGCGGCGTCGTAGAGCGGAAACACATGCCCACCGGAGAGGGTGAACATGGTGTCGATGCCGTGCCGGCGGATCATGGCGACGGCGAGCTCACCGCCGTGTCGCTCGCGAATGGCCCCGGAGTCGTCGTCCGGACGCACCGCCGCCGCGCTGATGGTCAAGCCTCGCTCATGGTCAGGCAGTGTAGGTGGCGGCTGCCTAGACCGTGCTCATGCGCGCCCGCACCCCACGCCGCCGCAGCGCCCGACGCTCGTCCTCATCAAGCCCGCCCCAGACCCCAGCGTCCTGTCCGCTGGCCAGCGCCCACTGCAGGCAGTCGTTCACCACCGGGCACCGTCGGCACACCGCCTTGGCCTCCTCCACCTGTACGGCGGCCGGCCCGGTGGTACCGATGGGGAAGAACAGTTCGGGGTCCACGTGTCGGCAAATTGCGCGGTGGCGCCAGTCCATGGGCCAGCTCCTCGGTCGGTAACGCGATCGTCTGTCGGCGAGGCCCTCGGTCGGGCCTGTCGGCGGGCGGGTTCGCCTGATGCCACCCTGACAAAGCGAGCGAGGTCTGGCAAGCACTGGCAAGCACTAATCAGCCAGTCAACGTCGAAAACAGGTGTGACTTATCCCACGCTGACAGTCAAATCGCCCACCATCGGGGTCTAGACGATCACGTCCAGGGCGTTTGGCACGGCCCGGAATGTGGCCCGCTGACGCTCTCCGACGTAGTCGCCGTCCACCTGGACGGCGAGCGGGCGATCGCCCACCAGGGTGAACTGGCCGACGTCGTGCAACGCCACCAAGTGTCGTCCAGTCGGGGTGGCACGCCGCGCCAGCATCTGTCGCACGGTCCGCAGCGTGGAGAACACGCCCAGCCGGCGGGGGGCCAACACGTCCAGCCCGGTGTCGAATGAGGCCGCCGGGTTGGGATTCACCGGGCGGCTGCCCAGGTAGGACCACGGAGCGGTGTTGGACACGATAGCGAGGAAGACCGGTCCGACCGGCTCCGCCCCGGGACGCTCCAGCGTGAGCGTCGGCCGACGCCGATCGGTGGCCAGCACGAACTGCTCCACCGCAGAGCGCAGGTAGAGCGCCGGGGTCGCCCGGCGGCCATGCCGCCGCTTACGCTCCACGGTCTGGACCACCTCGGCGTCAAAGCCGATCCCGGCACAGAAGGTGAACCAGCGCTCGTCGACCTGCCCCAGACCCAGCCTGCGCCGGCGCCCGGCCCGCAGCGCGTCCAGGAGCTCGCTGGTGGCCTCGACCGGCGAGGTGGGCAGTCCGATGTTGCGAGCGAAGACATTGGTGCAGCCACCCGGTACGACGGCCAGCGCCGGCACGTCCGGTCCCGGACCGACGGCCAGCAGCCCGTTGACGACCTCGTTCACGGTGCCGTCCCCGCCGAGGACCAGGACGACGTCCAGCCCATCCGTGCGGGCCTGCCGAGCCAGGTCCGCAGCGTGGCCGCGCCGCTGAGTCGTCGTGACGTCAAGCTTGAGGTCGCTGCCGAGAGCCCGGGTGATGATGTCCCGGGCGCCCGGGGAGACCGCGGTGGCCTTGGGGTTGCTCACCAGCAGGGCGCGCACCCAACAAGGCTACTCCCGGGAGCTGATCACGACCGGTGTTGGCACGCCGGACGCCGGTACGAGCGCGGACCGGTGCGGTCGATAACGTGCGCGGGTGCCCGCACGACCCCCGCCCGCTGCCGCCCCCGGCGGGGAGCCGGCATCGACCGGCAGCCCGCCGGCGGTGCGGCGCGCCGCCCTGGCGGTGGCCGGGGAAGGCATCCTGCTGGCGCTGACCGGGTTGGCCTACGGGGCGGTGGCGCTCACTCGCCAGCCAGAGAACCGGCTGGCGGCAGCCCTGGAAGCAGGCATGGGAGTGCTGGCGGGGCTGGGTTTGCTGCTGCTGGCCCGGGCGCTGGCCCAACTTCGCCGGTGGGCGCGCTCGCCCGTCGTCGTCGCTCAGATCTTGGCCCTGCCGGTCGGGTTCGGGCTCGGCCAGGCGCACCTGTGGCTGCCGGCAGTCGTCGTGGTCGGTGCTGCATTGGCGGTGCTGGGGCTGCTCGCCGTACCAGCCTGCAGGTCGGCGTTTCGCGGCGGCTGAGCCGGCATCACTCCTCGACGAGCAGGCTTTCGCGCAGCTGGGCCAGGGTGCGGGCCAGCAGCCGGGACACGTGCATCTGCGAGATGCCGAGCTCGCCGGCGATCTGCGACTGGGTCATGTTGCCGAAGAACCGGAGCATAAGGATCTTCTTCTCTCGAGGCGGCAGCCGCTCCAGCAGGGGTTTGAGGGACTCCCGGTACTCCACCCCCTCCAGTGAGTCGTCCACGATGCCGAGCGAGTCGGCGACCGCGGGGGAGTCGTCGCCGCCTCCGTCGGGTGCGTCCAGCGACACCGCGGAGTAGGCGTTGGCCGACTCCAGTCCCTCCAGGACGTCTTCCTCGCTCATTCCGAGGTGGCCGGCGAGCTCGGCCACGGTCGGCGAGCGGCCGTTGCGCTGGGACAGCTCGCTGGTGGCCTTGGTCAGGGAGAGCTTGAGCTCTTGCAGCCGGCGGGGAACCCGGATGGCCCAGCCCTTGTCCCGGAAGTGGCGTTTGATCTCGCCGACGATGGTCGGAGTGGCGTACGTCGAGAACTCCACGCCGCGGGCCAGGTCGAACCGGTCGACTGACTTGATCAACCCTATGGTCGCGACCTGGATCAGGTCGTCCAGCGGCTCACCGCGGTTGCGGAAGCGCCGGGCGAGGTACTCCACCAGGGGCAGGTGCATCTCGACCAGTTCATGGCGCATCCGGGCTCGCGCCGGCTCTTTCGGACCGCCGGCGGCGATGGCGGCAAACAAGGCGCGCGCCCGGGTCCGATCGTGCGGTGTCCGTTCAGCTCGAACCTCGGTCAGTGCCACCGCGGCCACCTCGGCCCCGTCGGCGTCGACCAGCTGCGCCGTCGCGAGCTCGTCCGGGAGCGGCTCGACCGGGCCGTCGTGGGCGGGCGCCGGCTCAGGTCGGTCCTGCTCGGGCACCACCACGCCACTGTCGGCGGCGGGCACCGTGAGGTCTGCCTCGGTCACGCCGCACCTGATGCGTCCGCGCGGTGCTTGTGCAGGTCCACGACCACCCGCTGGTCGGCGTCCACTCGACTGTCCACATCCCCCGCCAGGGCCGCCAGCACGGTCCAAGCGAACGTGTCCCGAGCCGGCAGCGACCCGTCGAGCGTCGGTGCACTGACCGAGATCCGGATCAATTCCGTCGTCAGCTCGAACTCGCACTCCAGATCGGACCCCGGCACGGCGTGCGCGAGCAGCATTGCGCACGCCTCGTCCACCGCAATCCGCAGATCCCCGATGTCGTCGAGGGTGAAGTCCAGGCGCGCCGCCAGTGCAGCCGTAACGCTACGTAACACAGACAGGTAGGCTCCGTCCGCGGGCAGCCGTACGCTGACGATGTCGCGGACTCCGTCAGCGCCCGAACCGGGTGGTGCCTGCACGCCGGCGTGCTGTGTCATGCAACCTCCACCGCAGGCTTCGTCGGGCTAGGGGTCGCTCCAGCGTCTGAGATGTCGGATCGGGAAACGGCCTGCGTAGGCCGGGGATGGGTGGCTCTCGGGCCAACGTCACGATAAACGACCTTGCCCGGAAAAGGTATCAAGAGCCCGGCCATGGGCGCGCCGGTTGCGCCGGGATTGCGCCAGTTGCCGAAGTCCGGTAGGC
>JADGOU010000106.1 GCA_017882835.1 Frankiaceae bacterium
CATGGTGTTGTCACGTCGCTGGAGTGCGTTCTTACTCGCTGTAGCCGGCTGGAGCTGGATCATCTGGCCCACCTTCCTGCGCAACATCTGGGCCGACCCGCGGTCCTTCTCCGCCGGTCCAACAGGCTTCCTGATCGTCCACCTGGTACTGGTGGCGGCCTCCCTCGGCATCGCCACCACGATCGGCGTGCTCGGCTGGCGAGGCTGGCAGGCGGCCCCCGGCCGGCGGCGGCCGGTCCGGAGCGCCAGGCAGCGGTCAGTCGCCGGCGGCCCGGAGCAGCACCATGTAGAGGGTGAGGCCGGGGCCGAACGCCATCGCCACCACCGGGTCCCCGGTGGCGAGCGGTCGGTTGGCCAACAGCCGCTCGAGCACCAGCAGCACGGTCGCCGATGAACAGTTGCCGAAGTCCCGAAGCACCTCGTACGACGGTGCCATCGCCGCGTCGGACAGTTCCAGCTGCTCGGCCACCACCTCCAGGATCCGGCGCCCCCCGGGGTGGACCGCCCAACCGGCAACGTCAGCAACCGAAAGCCCATTGCGGGCCAGCAGCCCGCGCACCACGTCGCGCACATGCACCGCGAGGACGTCCGGGACCTGCGGCGATAGTCCCATCTTGAAGCCGAGGTCGGTGACGTCCCAGGTCATGTGGTCGCTGGTGGCGACGTCGGTGCGGGCCGCGATGTCGACGACCCGCAGGCCGGTGGCGGCCGGACGCAGCACGACCGCGGCGGCGGCATCGCTGAACAGTGAGTGCGCCACCATCTGCTGCAGGTCCTCCGCGGTGGGCCGCCCGGAGCGGGCTGACTCGGTGGGCGGCTGGACGTGCAGGGTGGTCAGCTCAAGGCAGAGCATCACGGCCGGCCGGCCGCGGGCGGTGACGAAGTCCGAAACGGCGCCGAGGCCGGGGAGAGCGGCGTAGCAGCCCATGTGGCCGATATGCAGCCGCTGAACCTCCGGCGTCATGCCGAGGTCGCGCGCCAGCAGAATGTCGAGCCCCGGCGTCGTGTACCCGGTGCACGAGACCACGCCGAACAGGCCCACGTCGGCCGCGTCCAGCCCGGCGTCGGCCAGCGCAGCGGACACGGCTTCCTTGCCCAGCGGCATCGCCTCGGCCAGGAATCGCCGCATTCGGGCGCCGGTGCCGGTATCGCATAACGACTCGACGGTCGGGTCGATCACGCCGTGCCGGGTCTCGATCCCCGATGCCGCGAACACCCGCGCGGCCACCCGGTTGCCGGCGTAGTGCTCGCGGAAGTAGTCGTCCCAGAGCCGTTGCTGGCTAGCGGCGGCCGGTACGGCGTGGGCCATGCCGGTGATGCTCGCCGTCACCCGCAGCCTCCGGTCACCATCGCTGCACCTCCGCGTCGTTCTCCGGGTCGCGGCCGAGGGCGGCCAGTCCCAACCAGTCTGCGCACACGTCGCTGGTCGCGGGCTGCAGTGACCCGCACCGGGCGTCCCGGAAGATCCGTTCCAGCGGGTGGCCGCGCCGGCTGGCTGCCGTACCGGCCGCCTCGAGCAGGCTGGCGGCCACCTCCATCGCGATCTCCCCGGCCAGCAGCTTCGCCCGCCAGACCCAGCGGTTGGTCTCGGGCTCCCCGGGCGCGGCGTCCACCCGGCGGGCCGCCTCCAGCACCACCAGCCGCGCGGCGCCGACCCGGGCATCGGCCCGACCGATCCGCGCCCGCACGGCGGGCAGCCGCCCGAGGCCGCGCTGCTCGACGTACGCCGTGGCCGCGTCGATGGCCGCCTGCGCCACCCCAACGTACACCGCGGCGTAGGAGGCCACCAGCCACTGCGGCATGACCTGGGCCAGCAGCAACGCCAACCCCTCCACTCCGCCCAGCAGGCTGTCCGCCGGGGCCAGCACGTCGATGTGCAGGTCGTGGCTGCCGGTAGCCCGCATTCCGAGGGAGTCCCAGGTCGGCTCCACGATCACACCGGCGCCTGCGGGCACCAGAAACTGGCTCACCCGCCCGCCGTCGAGCGAGCGGGCCGCGACCAGGTAGGCGTCGGCGTGCCCGGCCCCGGAACAGAACGTCTTGTGGCCGCGAATCCGCCAGCCGTCGTCCTCCGGCTCGTACGTCGTGGCGACCTGCGACAGCTTCGAGCCCGCCCCACGTTCGGACATCGCGACGGCGTAGAAGGCGCCGGCGGCCGCGGCGGCCAGCACCCGGTCGCGCATCGCGAAGAACGACTCCGGTACGCCGAGGGCGCGCGCCAGGTCCTCCGGCGTACCGGCCAGTGCGCCGGTGACCGACGCGTGCATGTTGAACACCAGCGCAGTGGCCCCGTTGCCGGTGCCCAGCGCCATGGCGACCTCGGCGTAGTCGGCGAACCCGGCACCGACCCCACCGAGGCGGGCCGGGACCATGACCCCGAGCAGCCCGGCGGTGCGGATGTCGGCGAAGTCCTCGACCGGGAAGCTGCCGTCTCGGTCGTGCCGCTCGGCCCGGGCGGCCAACACCGGGGTCAAGGCGCGGGCGGCAGTGATGGCGTCGGCCGGGCCGGGGCCGGGACCGGTGATCGGGGCCGCGCTGGTAGGGGTGCTCAATGGTCCATCCTCAGGCCTTCACGCCGTACGCCTGGAACAGCCCGGCCGTGGAGCGGACCGGCACCATCCGAGCGTTCGCCTGCCGGCCGGCCAGCCAACGCAGGTAGTCGGGCACCGACGGCCGCAGTCCACGCAGCATCAGCCGGACCCCGTGCCGGGCACATACCGCCACCAGCCGGTCGCGGTCCACGAACAGCCGGCCGTCGTGCAGCCGCGGCGGCGGGCCGGCCGGGATCCGCTCGCCGACGGTGATGGTGCTCAAGCGTCCCCACCACGTGTTCGCGATGGTGTCGATCACCAGCGGGCCGCCTGGGCGCAGCACTCGCACCGCCTCGGCCAGCACGCCGTCGAGGTCGGTGACGTGCTCGAGCAACTCGCCGGCCACCACGACGTCGGCCACCTCATCGGCAACGGGGAGTCGGGCGGCGTCCGCCCGCACCACCCGGATGCCGCGGCCACGCGCGGTGGCCGCGGCCGTGGCGGACACATCCACGCCCACGTGCCGGTAACCCTTATCCGCGATGTGCGGCGCCAGCACCCCGCCGCCGCACCCGATGTCGAGCAGCATCGCGCCCGGTCGGGTCGCGGTCGGAACCAGGGCCGCCCGGGCAGCCGCGATCCAGTGCAGCATCTCGAACGCGCCCCGCGGCTTCCACCACTCGGCGACCAGGTCGTCGTACTGGCCAGGGTCGTTGCGCGGTCGCACGTCGTGGCACGGTCGCAGGTCGTTGCGCGGTCGCATGACCGTCGCTGCACCAGCCGACACGGCCCACCTCCGCTCGCTCCTGGCCGGGCGCCGCCCGACTGCCCTTGCTGCGCCCGGTCAGGCTGCCAGACTCGGCCGCACGAGGCACGTCTGGGGCCGCCGCACGGCGCGGACCACAGGGAGGTCGGATGCCGGCACCGGTCGGGGCCAGCGTGCCCGCCCACGTCCGGACGGGCCTGCCGGCACTGCTTGCCGCCTGCCATCCGGAGCCGGCCGCCCTGGTCACAGTCGTCGCCACGGCGCTGGCCGCGGCCGCCGGCCGCGGACTCGGCGGGTCGATCGCGGTGTTCGCCGCGGTCGGCGCCGGCCAACTCTCCATCGGCTGGAGCAACGACTACCTGGACCGCGAGCGCGACCGCCGCACCAGCCGCGCCGACAAGCCGATAGCGGCCGGCGCGGTGTCCGCGACCGTCGTCGGCGGGGCGGCGGTGACGGCGCTGATTCTCGACGTCCCGTTGTGCCTGCTGTCCGGGCCGCGCGCCGCCGCGGCGTACCTGATCGGCGTCGTCGGCGGCTGGGCGTACAACATCCGACTGAAGTCCACAGCGGTTTCAGTAGCGCCGTACGTCGTGGCCTTCGGGCTGTTGCCGGCCTTCGTGACCCTCGGGCTGCCCGGGCACCCCTGGCCCCCGTGGTGGGCGCTGACCGCCGGGGCCTTGCTGGGAGCGGGCGCGCACTTCGCCAACGTGCTGCCCGATCTGGACGACGACGCTCGGACGGGGGTTCGCGGACTGCCGCATCGGCTCGGCGGCACCGTCAGCCGCGTCCTGGCCGCCGGACTGCTGCTGGCGGCGACGGTGATGCTGGCCTTCGGGCCGACCGATGCCTCGACCGGGGGCGCCCGGGCCCTCGGCGCGGCGGCGGTTGGGCTGTCCGCGGCCGCCGTGGTGGTCGGTCTGCTGCTCGGTCGACGACCGCGGTCCCGGGCGGCCTTTCGGGCGACCCTGCTGGTGGCCGCCGTCGACGTCTGTCTGCTGTTGGCCCGCGGTGCGGCGCTCGCGTGAGGTTTCGGGCCGACCGCTACGCTGTCGGCGCCGTGAGGTCGCCGGCATCCATCCGACCCGCCGGATGACCTCGGCCCGACTGCCACCCGACTGCCACCAAGGAGAACCCGAACTCGTGAGCCGTTCGACCAAGGTGACCCGCGGGGCAGCGCCGGTCGGCGCCCTCATCCACTCCCGCGGCCGCATCGCCGCGGCCGCCCTGCTGGCGGCCGGCCCGCTGCTGACCGCCTGCGGTTCAGGGCTGCAGGCACAAACCTCCACGGAGCGCTCGGTCGTCGACGGGGAGGCGGCCCAGGCCGGCGACATCCTCATCCGCTACGCCCACATAGACAGCCCAGCCGATCCGGCTCACAGCCAGGGCGGTACGGCGCTGGCGTACGCCGCCTTCTACAACGGCGGCAGCCAGCCGGACGCGCTGGTTTCGGCGTCCGCGGTTGCCGCAACCAGCGTCGACGTGGTGCCGCCCAGCGGTGCCGGCGTGAGCGGGACAGGCCCGAGCGCTTCGCCGGCCGCCGGCACAGCGGGGGCCTCGACAACCGGACCGGCGACGATCCCGGCGGGCGGCAGTCTGCTGCTGATGCCTGACACCGGCGGGCACCTGGCTCTGCGCGGACTGACCCAGCCACTGTTCGCTGGCGAGAACGTGCACTTGACGTTGGTCTTCCGCAACGCCGGCCGGTGCAGCTTCGCCGCACCCGTGCAAGTGCCGTCCACGCCCGCCCCGCGCCCGACGCCGTCGAAGGCCACCGAGTAGGCACCGGGCACGCCCTCGCGGGCGGGCTGCGGCTCGGCCACGGGTGCCCGGGATCTGCGGCGTGGCGAAAGTGTCGGCGGTCGCCGTTACGTTCGCGCACATGGCGAGCAGACCCCGACCAGCACGACCGGCGCACCGCTGTACGGAGTGCGGCCTGACGGTGCCGCGATGGGTCGGTCGCTGCCCGGAGTGCCAGGCCTGGGGGTCGATAGCGGCTGTCGGCGAACCCTCTGTCGCCGCGCTGCGGCTGGCGCCCGGTCCGGTCACCTCCGCCGCGGTGCCCATCGCCGACGTCGACGCCGAGGCGGCCACGGCGCGCTCGACCGGGGTGCCCGAGCTGGACCGAGTGCTCGGCGGCGGGCTCATCCCGGGCGCCGTGGTCCTGCTGGCAGGCGAGCCCGGCGTCGGCAAGTCCACGCTGTTGCTAGAGGCGGCGGCCCGCTTCGCGACGCCAGAAACGCCAGCCCTGCTCGTCACCGGGGAGGAGTCGGCAGCCCAGGTGCGGTTGCGCGCCGCCCGCACCGGGGCGCTGGCCCCGGCGCTCTACCTCGCGGCCGAGACCGACCTCGCCGCCGTCCTCGCCCACGTCGACGCGGTTCAACCCGGGCTGCTGGTCGTCGACTCGGTGCAGACGCTCGCCGCGGGCGATGTCGACGGCGCGGCAGGGGGCATCACCCAGGTCCGGGCAGTGGCCGCGACGCTGATCGCGCTGGCCAAGCAACGCGGGCTCTCGACCATCCTGGTCGGACACGTCACCAAGGACGGCGGCATCGCTGGTCCCCGGCTGCTCGAGCACGTCGTCGACGTGGTGCTGCAGTTTGAAGGGGAGCGACACTCCACCCTGCGGTTGGTCCGCGCCGTCAAGAACCGGTACGGCGCCACCGACGAGATCGGCTGCTTCGAGATGAGCGACGCCGGCATTCGCGGCCTGCCGGACCCGTCGGGATTGTTCTTGTCCCGACGGCCGGAGCCGGTGGCCGGCACGTGCGTCACCGTCACGCTCGAGGGCCGCCGCCCACTGCTCGCCGAGGTGCAGGCCTTGGTAGCCGCTTCGCCGCTGGCCGCACCGCGTCGCGGTACGTCGGGTCTGGACGCCGCCCGGGTCGCCATGGTGCTCGCGGTCCTGGAGCGACGCGGTCGGGTTCCCTTAGCCAGCCGGGACGTCTACACCGCCACCGTCGGTGGGGTGCGGCTCGCCGAGCCCGGTGTCGACTTGGCGGTGGCACTGGCGGTGGCGAGCGCCGCCGCCGACCGGGCACTGCCGCCGGACCTGGTTGCCGTCGGGGAGGTGGGGCTGGCCGGGGACCTGCGGCCGGTCGCCTCGATCAGCCGCCGGTTGGCCGAGGCGGCTCGGCTCGGTTTCACCCGCGCGCTGGTGCCGGCCGGCTTGGCGCCAGAGTCGACGTCGCGGTCGGCCGCTTCCGGCGGGTCGGCTCGCGGGCCGACAACCTCCGGATCCGCCTTGCGGATCCGCGAGGTGACCGACCTGGGGCAGGCACTGATGGCGCTGGGGTCGGTCCGATGACGTTTCGAGCGGCCGGCACCTGGCCTCGGGCGAGCCAAGAAGCGAGCGGCGCCCGGCTCGACCGGCTGGCCGACCGGGGTCGGCCGCCCGGGTCGGCGCCTTACACCGCCCGTCCGGCTGCCTACACTGGCAACCAGGGACGCCGGTCGGCCGCACGGCCGCGACGCGCCCGGCGACAACACGGAGGAGCCGCGTGCCCGCGTCGATCCTCGAGGACCCGATGCGGGCGACCCTGGCTGCGGTGGCGCCGGGCACCGCCCTGCGCGACGGGCTCGAGCGCATCCTGCGCGGGAACACCGGCGGCTTGATCGTCCTGGGCTATACTAAAGCGGTCGAGGCGCTGTGCAGTGGCGGCTTTACGCTGGACGTCGAGTTCTCCGCCACCCGGTTACGTGAGCTGGCGAAGATGGACGGCGCCATCGTCCTCGATGACACCCACGGCCGGATTGTGCGCGCGGCCGCCCATCTGGTCCCCGACCCCTCGATCCCGACCGAGGAGTCCGGCACCAGGCACCGCACGGCCGAACGGGTCGCCCGCCAGACCGGTCTGCCGGTGATCTCGGTGAGCCAGTCGATGCGGATCATCGCGCTCTACGTCAGTGGTCGTCGGTACGTGCTCGACGACTCTGCGGCCATCCTGTCCCGGGCGAACCAGGCCCTGGCTACCCTCGAGCGCTACAAGCTCCGCCTGGACGAGGTGGCGGGCACGCTGTCCGCGCTGGAAATCGAGGACCTGGTCACCGTTCGGGATGCCATGGCCGTTAGCCAGCGGCTGGAGATGGTGCTGCGAATCGCCAGCGAGATCGAGGGCTACGTCGTCGAGCTCGGCAGCGACGGCCGGCTGCTGGCCCTGCAGCTCGACGAGTTGATGGCCGGGGTGGATGCGGAGCGCGAACTGGTGATCCGGGACTACATGCCGGCGAACAGTGGGCGCAAGTCGCGGACCGCCGAGGAGATCCTCGCCGACCTCGACTCGTTGTCAGCGAGCGACCTGCTCGACCTGACGGCGATCGCCAAGGGGGTGGGCTATCCCGCTGGTGCCGACTCGCTGGAGTCAGCGGTCAGTCCGCGGGGCTATCGACTCCTGGCCAAGGTGCCCCGACTGCCCCAAACGGTGGTGGACCGGCTGGTCGAACACTTCGGCGGCCTGCAAAAGCTGCTTGCTGCCACTATCGAGGACCTGCTTGCGGTCGAGGGCGTCGGGGAGAGCCGGGCGCGCGGCGTCCGGGAAGGCCTGTCCCGGCTCGCCGAGTCATCCATCCTGGAGCGCTACGTCTGACCCTGATCTGGGCGGTCTGAGCGGTCAGCCAACCAGGGCCGTAACCATCCGACCGATGTCGACGACGAACAGTGGACCACCGTCGAGGCGCAGCACATCGACGACGTACGCCGGGAGAGCGCGCGGCGGCCCGTCCCCCGCCGCCGGCAGTTCGGCGCATCCGAGTACGCCGAGCACCTCGTCGACCACGAAGCCGGTCTGCTGGTCGAGCCCACCAGTCAGCGGCGAGCCCTCCCTGCCCCCCAGCCCCCCGGTCAGCACCAGCACGTAAGCGGGCCGATCGAGTGCCCGCCGGGGATCCCGGACGTCCACCACGGGCAGCGGTTCACCGCGCAGGTCCAGCACTCCGGCCAGCGCACCGGCCATCGCCGGCAACACGGCCAGCCGGTCGAGCCGGACCACCTCCCGGATCATCTCGACCGCGGTGGCGTACCGCTCGCAGCCGATTCGGAACGTCACGTATCCGGCGCTCACTTCGGGCCCGACCGGCGGCGCGGTGGACACCGGAGCACGGTCGGTGGATGGCGCGGCTGCTCGGCCCCGGCGGCCAGCCCGGAGGACGCCGCCCGCGCCCCTAACGAGCGGCACAGGATCGCCAGCTCGGCCGCGGTGCGACCGCCGAGCTCGGCGTCCTCCCCAGCCACACCGCCGGCCGCAAGCGCATCGGCAGCCGAGCAATAACAGCGCGCGGCGGCCGTGAACTCGCCGAGCCGGACGAGCACCCCGGCCAACACGAACTGGGGCAGGCCGGCTGACGGCTCG
>JADGOU010000107.1 GCA_017882835.1 Frankiaceae bacterium
GGCTCAGGCGCTCTTCTCGCGCCGCTCCCGCTTGGGCGCCTCCCGTGGCACCAGCGTCGGGTTGACGTGCTCCAGCACGACCTCGCGAGTGATCACGCATCGGGCGACGTCCTTGCGGCTCGGGATGTCGTACATCACCGAGAGCAGGACCTCCTCCAGGATGGCGCGCAAGCCGCGCGCCCCGGTGCCGCGCAGGATGGCCTGGTCGGCGATCGCCTCCAGCGCGTCCTCACTGAACTCCAGCTCCACGCCATCGAGCTCGAAAAGGCGTCGGTACTGGCGGACCAGGGCGTTCTTCGGCTCGGTCAGGATGCGGATCAACGCCTCCCGATCCAGCTTGTGCACACTCGTGATCACCGGCAGCCGGCCGACGAACTCTGGGATCATGCCGTACTTGAGCAGGTCCTCCGGCATCACGTCGGCGAAGACGTCGCCGCGGTCGACCTCGTTCTTCGAGTGCAGTATGGCGCCGAAGCCGACCGCCTTCTTGCCGATCCGAGCCTCGATCACCTTGTCCAGGCCGGCGAAGGCGCCACCGACGATGAACAGCACGTTGGTGGTGTCGATCTGGATGAACTCCTGGTGCGGGTGCTTGCGGCCGCCCTGGGGCGGCACGCTCGCAGTGGTGCCTTCCAAGATCTTCAGCAGTGCCTGTTGTACGCCTTCACCGGAGACGTCCCGGGTGATCGAGGGGTTCTCGCTCTTACGGGCAATCTTGTCGACCTCGTCGATGTAGATGATCCCGGTTTCGGCCTTCTTGACGTCGTAGTCGGCCGCCTGGATCAGCTTGAGCAGGATGTTCTCGACGTCCTCGCCGACGTAGCCGGCCTCGGTCAACGCGGTCGCGTCGGCAATGGCGAACGGCACGTTGAGCATCTTGGCCAGCGTCTGCGCCAACAGGGTCTTGCCGCAACCGGTCGGACCGAGCAACAGGATGTTGGACTTGGCCAGCTCGACGGCGTCTTTCTCGACGCCACCGGCCTGGACCCGCTTGTAGTGGTTGTAGACGGCCACCGATAGCGTCTTTTTCGCCATCTCCTGGCCGATGACGTAGCCGTCGAGGAACTCGTAGATCTCGCGGGGCTTGGGCAGCTCGTCCCACTTAAGATCGGTGGAGTCGGAGAGCTCCTCCTCGATGATCTCGTTGCAAAGGTCGATGCACTCGTCGCAGATGTAGACGCCTGGGCCTGCGATGAGCTTCTTGACCTGTTTCTGCGACTTACCGCAGAAGGAGCACTTCAGCAGGTCACCGCCGTCACCGATGCGTGCCACCCGGACCCTCTCCCTGTTTCGCCGAGCTCCGGTCACCCGGGCATCCCCAGCACTGCTGCCTGCGCTGTCTCACGACCGTGCCGTGTGGGGACGGTCTGTCGATGGTCCAGCTCTCGATGGTCCAGCTCTCGATGGTGCAGCCCCCCGACGATGCTGGCCTTGACGGTACCGCCTCAACCGTCGCGACGGAGCCCCATCGGCTCGGGCGGGGTCAGTGCCGCGGGCGGGTCAGTGTCTCGCGCTGCGGGTCAGCCCGCCGGTAAGCCGGACAGCTTGCGTGTCGTGATCACCTCGTCGATAAGCCCGTAGTCGACGGCCTCGTGCGCGGTCAGGATCTTGTCTCGCTCGATGTCGCGACGGATCTGCTCCTGGTCCTGCCCGGAGTGCCGAGCCAGGATCTCCTCCAGCAGCGCGCGCATCCGCAGGATCTCCCGAGCCTGGATCTCAATGTCACTACCCTGCCCGCCGCCTTCGCTGTAGGGCTGGTGGATGAGCAGCCGGGCGTGCTCCAGGGCAAACCGCTTGCCCTTCGTCCCCGCCGCCAGGATCACCGCCGCAGCCGAGGCGGCCTGACCCATGCAGATGGTCTGGATGTCCGGCCGGATGAACTGCATGGTGTCGTAGATGGCGGTCAGTGCGGTGAACGAGCCGCCGGGTGAGTTGATGTAGAGCGAGATGTCCCGGTCGGGGTCCGAGGACTCCAGGTGCAGCAGTTGGGCCATCACGACATTGGCGACGTCGTCGTCGATCGGCGTGCCCAAGAAGATGATCCGCTCTTTGAGCAGGTAGCTATAGATGTCCCAGGAGCGCTCGCCGCGGCTGCTCTGCTCGATGACGCTGGGGATGACGTAACGAGCCGAGGGCATGGTTGCCGCCGCTCGGCCGACGGGACGAAGGTCGAGGTCCATCAGGTAGAGCTCCTTGGTCGAGAGGGTGCACACGGCGGCCGGCGAACCGATGCACCCGTCACTGGGGCGCAGCGGTGCCCGCCGGCATCTGCTTCGCGCCGGTCACGACCTTGTCGACGAAGCCGTACTCCCGGGCCTCCTCCGCGGTGAACCAGCGGTCCCGGTCGGAGTCCTTCTCGATCTGCTCGACGGTCTGGCCGGTGTGGAAGGCGAGCCGCTCCTGCATGGTCCGCTTGGTGTAGAGCATCTGCTCGGCCTGGATGGCAATGTCGGAGGCGGTGCCGCCCAGCCCACCGGACGGCTGATGCATCATGATCCGCGCGTGCGGGAGGGCATAGCGCTTGCCGGGCGCGCCGGCGCAGAGCAGGAACTGCCCCATCGATGCGGCCAAGCCGAGCCCGACCGTGGCGACGTCGTTCTCGACATACTGCATGGTGTCGTAGATCGCCATGCCGGCGGTCACCGAACCGCCCGGCGAGTTGATGTAAAGGAAGATGTCGCGGTCGGGATCCTCCGCGGACAGCAGCAGCAGCTGGGCGCAGATCGCGTTCGCGATCGGGTCGTCGACCTGGCTGCCCAGAAAGACGATCCGCTCCTTGAGCAACCGGTTGAACACCTGGTCGTCAAGGTTCATCCCGCTGCCGGCCGGGGTGCGGTCCGACGGCAGCGCGAGCTGGGCTGCGGAGGAGAAGGGAAGCGTCACGGGAAGCTGCCTTTCCAGCGGTGTGGCGGAGGAGCGAAACAGTGCCGGCTCGGCGCCGACCGTCAACCGACCCTAACGCGCGCCTCCGACAAGGTCGTCCCCACCGCCGTCGCTGTTCGCTGTCGGCGCAGGCTTGTCCGGCCGTGATGGGCCGTGAGCGCCGGGCCGCCGGGCGGACTGGTCAGGCCGGCGTCGATCCGGCGCCGGGAAGCTCGGCCTCGAGCACCGCATCGACGGCGCCCGGATCGTCCTGGGTGTCCGGCAGCACCGCCTCAGCGGTCGACTCACCGATGTCGGGGCCGTCGTCACCCGGCTGCCGAGAACTGCCGTCCGTGCCCGGCACCTCGGCCTCCACGACCGGCTCGCCGGCAGCCGGGTCTTCGTCGGTGCCCGGAAGCACCGCCTCGACAATCGACTCGCTCGTGTCATCGGCGTCGTCGGCCACGTCCGCGCCAACGACGTCTTCCTCGACCACGATCAGTTCCTCGTCGTCGGAGTCGAGGATGTCGACCTCGTCCAGCTCGTCGTCGTCCTGCCCGATCGCCTCGACGACGCCGAGTGCGTCATCGGCCAGCGCAGCAAGGTCAACCGGACGGCCAGACGAATCGGTTATGGTCGCCGCCTGGAGCACCAGCACAAGCGCCTTGCCCCGGCGGATGTCGGCCATCAAGGAGCCAAGCTGGCCGTCGCGCACCAGCTGCTGGGCGTAGTCGTCGACCGGCACCCCGGCACGCTGAGCCCGCCGAACGATCTGGTTGGTCAGCTCGGCGTCGTCGATGCCGACCTCTTCGGCGTCCGCGACCGCATCCAAGACCAGCTGGGCATGTACGGCAGAGCGGGCGCTGCGCTCGATCTCGGCATCGAGGTCGTCACTGGTGCGGCCCCCGGTGCCCAGGTAGTCCTCCCGGCTGATGCCGGCCTGCTTCAGCTGGTCGGCGAAGGCGCGGCGACGCCATTCCCGCTCGGTCGTGACGATCGAGTCGGGCAACGGGACCTCGGTGGCCGCCAGCAGGGCCGCCAGCATGTTGTCCCGGGCCTGCACACCCTGCTCCATCCGGCGCACCCGCTGCAACCGCGCGCGGACGTCGGCCCGCAGCTCGGCGAGGGTGTCGAACTCGCTGGCGGTCGGAGCGAACTCGTCGTCGAGCTCCGGCAGCTGCTTGACCTTGACCGAGCGCACGGTAACGGCCACCTGGGCCGTGCGCCCGGCGTACTCGCCGGCGACCAGCTCGCTGTTGAAGCTGCGGGCCTCGCCCTCGGTCATCCCGACGAGCGCGTCGTCGAGGCCGGGCAGCAGCGAGTCCGACCCGACCTCGTAGGACAGGCCGGTGGCCTCGCCGTCGGGCACCGGCTCGCCGTCTGCGGTGGCGGACAGGTCGATCGAGACGAAATCGCCCTGCTCGGTCGGGCGGTCTACCGCGGTCAGCGTGGAGAACCGGTCCCGCAGGCTGGCCAGCTGCTCGTCCACCGCGTCGTCGTCAACCTCGGCGTCGTCCACAGTGACGGGCAGGCCGTCGTACGCCGGCAGCTCCACTTTCGGGCGTACATCGACCTCGGCGGTGAAGACCAGCTCGACCCCGTCGTCGAACGTCGTCACGTCGACCTCGGGATGACCGAGCGGGCTCACCTCGGTGTCCCGGACGGCGTCGCCGTAGAACCGCGGAATTGCCGCCTGCACCGCCTCCTCGATCACCGCGCCGCGGCCGATGCGCTGGTCGATGATGCGAGGCGGCACCTTGCCGGGTCGAAACCCTTGGATCCGGACCTGCTTGGCCATCTTTCGGTACGCCGCGTCGACGCTGGGCTTCAGCTCGTCGAACGGGACCTCGACGGTCAACCGGACCCGCGTCGGAGTGAGGGTCTCGACGGCGCTCTTCACAGTGGTGCGGCTCCTCGGTCGGTCGGTTGGCGGATGTGCGGCTGGTCCGGTGAGACGGATGGTTGTCGGAGCGGGCGCAGTGCAGCACTGGAGGCTCGCCGGCCGCGAGGGGCCGGTGGTCGGGGCGGGGAGACTCGAACTCCCGATCTCCTGCACCCAAAGCAGGCGCGCTAGCCACTACGCTACGCCCCGCGAAGCCAGCCAGAACTGTCATAGGTAGTCTAGCCAGACGGCCACGCTCGCCGGTCCCCATCGATCCCAGCGTGGTCGATGCGGGTGTAGCTCAATGGCAGAGCCCCAGCCTTCCAAGCTGGCCATGCCGGTTCGATCCCGGTCACCCGCTCCGCCAGCGCCCGGGACGTCAGGGCAGTGGGCCGAATGGTTCGTCCGAGCCGTCACCCTCGACGATTATCGCGTAGTCGCCGGTCATGGCCTTGTCCTCCATAGATCAGCTTGGCGCAAGATGCTCCTAAGTCACCTAAGTCACCTAAGTCACCTCAGTCCCTAAGTCACCTCAGTCCCGAGTCACCTGACCGGCCGGTGTGCTCCCGGGCGAGGCGAGGCGATGCGAGCAATGGTGTGCCCTTCGGGCAGGATGGATCCTTGTTCAAGAAGGTGCAGACCGGGGTCTGCGGGGCGGACAGGGGCTGGCTGTGTCGGAGTCTGCGGGAACGCCTCGGTCCGGGCGAGTGGGATCCGGCGCCAGCCCGGCTCCGTCCAAACGAGCGACCAAGCGGCCGCGTCGCCCGGGCCGGCCGGACGCGCCGCTCACGGCCCCGACTGACTCCACCGGGGCCAGCGGTCTGGCGGGCATCGTGGGCGGCGGTCCGTCCCAGGTGGGCATCAGCGGGGCGATGCGCGCCCGAGACGTCTCCCGGCCGTGGCCCGAGGACGACGAAGCCGCCGAGCGGGAGACGGTGGTGCGCCGCCGGCCCGGCAACGCCGCCTCACCGGCGTCGGTGCCGCCGCACCGACCGGCCGCGGACGGCGGCCATCAGGGCAGCGGCGGCAACTCCCCCGACCGCTCGTAGTCGCTGACCATTGCCAGCCGGCGGCGGTGCCGCTCCTCGCCGCTGAACTCGGTTGCCAGAAACACGTCGACAAATCGGACGGCGTCAGCCACCGGGTGCATGCGGGCGCCGACGCTGACGATCCGCGCGTCGTTGTGCTCGCGAGCCAGCCGGGCCGTCTCTTCGTTCCAAGCCAGACCGCAGCGCACGCCCGGCACCTTGTTCGCCGCCATGGCCTCGCCATTGCCGGAGCCGCCCAGCACGACGCCACGGCTGGCTGGGTCCTGCGCCGTACGGGTGGCGGCCAGCAGGACGTACGGCGGGTAGTCGTCGTCCGGCGCGTAGCTCGATGGTCCGCAGTCCACCGGGTCGTGCCCGGCCGAGCGCAGGTGCTCCACCAGGTGCGCCTTGAGCTCGAACGCCGCGTGATCGGAACCCAGGTAAACCCGCATGCGGGCAGAGTCTGCCAGCAGCTACAGCTGCAGCGACTTGACCTCGAGGAACTCCTCCAGACCGAACCTGCCGAGCTCGCGGCCGATGCCGGACTGCTTGTAGCCGCCGAAGGGCGCCAGTGGGTTGAACCGGCCACCGTTGACGTCAACCTGCCCGGTCCGCATGCCGCGGGCGAAAGCGACCGCGTGGTCGCGGTCGGCCGACCACACGCCGCCGGCCAAGCCGTAGACGCTGTCGTTGGCGATCTCCAGTGCCTCCTGCTCGTCGGCGTACGGCATGATCGACAGCACCGGCCCGAAGATCTCCTCTTGGGCGATGGTCATGTCGCGGCGGACGTCGGCGAACACAGTGGGCCGGACGAAGTACCCTCGCTCCACCCCGTCCGGACTCTCGGCACCGCCGGCGACCAGGGTGGCGCCCTCGGCGATCCCGCGCTCGATGTAGCCGCGGACCCGGTCTCGCTGGCTGGCGGAAACCAGCGGGCCGAGCTTGGTACCGTCGGCGGTCGGGTCGCCGACCGTGAAGCCGGCGGCCGCCGTGGTTGCCAGCTCGACGGCCTCGGCCTGCCGGTCCGCGGGCACCAGCATGCGGGTCCACGCCGTACAGGTCTGGCCGGAGTTGAGGAAGCAGTTGCCCACGCCGACCTTGACCGCCTTCGCCAGGTCGGCGTCCGGCAGGATCACGTTGGCAGACTTGCCGCCGAGTTCGAGCGCGACCTTTTTGACCGTCGCGGCGGCCACCTCGGTGACCCGCTTGCCGGCGGCCGTGGAGCCGGTGAACGACACCATGTCCACGTCGGGATGCGCGGCAATCGCCTCGCCGACCACCGGCCCGTAGCCGGTGACGACGTTGAAGACCCCCGGCGGCAGCCCCACCTCGTGCACCAGGTCGGCGAACAGCAGCACCGCCAGCGGCGCCACCTCGCTGGGCTTGAGCACGATCGTGCAGCCGGCAGCCAACGCCGGCGCCACCTTCGCCACTACCTGATGCAGCGGGTAGTTCCACGGCGTGATCGCGCCGACCACGCCGATGGGTTCCCGAACGACGAGGGAGTTACCAACCATCTCCTCGAAGGCGTACGTCGACAGCAAGTTCGCGTAGACGCCCAGGGTGGTAATCGGTAGCCCGGTCTGCACGGCCTGAGCGATCTTCTTCGGAGCGCCCATGTCGGTGGTGATGGTGGCGGATACCTCGGTGGCTCGGGCGGTCAGCGCTTCCTGCAGCCGGTACAGGTACTTGGCCCGCTTGTCCGCACTGGTGGCGGACCACGCCGCAAACGCGCGCCGGGCCGCGGCCACAGCTCGGTCGACGTCCTCGGTGGTCCCGGCCGCGATGGTGGCCACGACCTCTTCCGTGGCCGGGTTGACCACCTCGATCGTGTCCGACCCCGTGGATGCCACCCAGGTGCCGTCGACGTAGATGCTGTCCCGAGTCGGCATGGCCGTCCTCCCAGACGTTGACCTGCGACAGACGTTGACCTGCGACAGACGTTGACCTGCGACGTCGACCCATGACGTCGAGGGCCGAGGATATGCTGGGCCACCGACAATCCTCGCGCCGCCGCCAGCCGGCGTCGACCAGGTCGCCTCTCAGTCGAAGATCGGCGGCCGGTCGCGGGTCCGCTTGAGCTCGTAGAAACCGTCGGTGCCGGCTACCAGCACCACCCCGTCCCACAGCCGGCCGGCAGCCTGCCCCCTCGGCGTCGGCGAGATGACCGGCCCGAAGAACGACACACCCTCGACCGAGATCACCGGCGTGCCGACGTCGATGCCGACCCGGGTCAGGGCGACGGCAGTGGAGGCGCGCAGCTCCTCGTCGTACGCCGGGTCGGTCATCACCGCCGCCAGCTCGACCGGCAACCCGGCGGTCGCCAGCGCTGTCTCGATGGTCTCCCGGGTGCGCTCCTGTCCGCGCAGGTGGAATGCCTCACCGATGGCGGTGTAGAGCGGGAGTACCACCTCGGAGCCGTGCGCCCGCTCGGCCGCGGCTAGCACCCGGACCGGCCCCCAGGCCTCTTCCATCATCCGGCGGTAGTCTTCGGGCAGGTCCCGGCCCTCGTTCAGCACCGCCAGGCTCATGATGTGCCAGTGCACGTCCAGGCTGCGTACGGCGGCGGCCTCGAGGATCCAACGGGACGTCAGCCAGGCCCACGGGCATAGCGGGTCGAACCAAAAGTCAGCCCGGGTGGTGGCCCGACCGACCGCGGCGGTGCCGTCGGCGGAGTCGGTCCCGGCAGGAGCGGCAAGGTCGTCGACTGTCTGCGGGGATGTCACGTATGTCTCCACGGGCAAAGCGGTTCTGAGCAGGCCTTACTGGGCCAACGCCGCCGCGCCGCCCGCGGATTCCGGCCAGCGGCCCAGCCCAGGTTCTTGTCATACCTGCGTGCGAGACTCGCCGACCAGACCCGACCAGACCC
>JADGOU010000108.1 GCA_017882835.1 Frankiaceae bacterium
CTAACCGTCGAGGCGGCGGACACCCGACCCCGGCGGCGGGGCCATGCCGGCCACCGCGCTCACCCGCTCCGCCTGGATCCGGGACGCCAGCCGATCGGGGGAGCTCCCTCGACACAGCACCGTCCCCGCCCCGGCAGCCAGTGGCGCGAGCAGCCCGGCATGCAGTCCCAGCCAGTTGTTCCAGCCCAGCGTGGACAGCACCCGGTCGGTCGGGCCCAGCGACCAGCGGTCGGCCGCGGCCCGGGCGGTGCGGGCCACCTTGGCCGAGGACACCAATGTGCCGTCCACGTCGAGGGCGGCGGCGGTCGCCTCGGTCGGCCCGGCCGCGCTGAAGGCATCGCCGTACGCCGGCACCTCGACGGCGTAGTCCAGCGCGCCGGCCGGCAGCTCGGCGATCCGGCCGCCCATCGGCGCCAGGGCCAGGCCGACGACCTCGCCGGAGCAGTCGGTCACGACGGCCGGCAGCAGATCCGCTCGAGCCAAAACGACCTCGGCTCCAGTGGCCGCCGACAGCGCGGCGGCCCGATCGGTGTCGGGGTCGCGCAGGGTTGCCACGGCGCCCACCGCTGCGCTGGCGAGCAGCAGCGCCGCGGTCTGCCAGTGCGCCGGTAGCAGCAGCGCCACCCGGTCGCCCGGCTGCACCGCCAGCCCGTCGCGCAACAGGTTCGCGGTCTTGGCCACCCAGTTCGCAGTCGTGGTCCAGGACAGCTCGGCGCGCTCGCCGGTGGCGTCGTCGTAGTAGGTCAGGAAGGGCCGGGCCGGGTCGGGGGCCGAGCCGGCCCGAAGCAGGTCGGCGAACTGCTCTGAGCCACCGCCAGGGGTCATCCGGCGCAGGGGTCCTGGGCCGCGGTCACCGCCCCCGGCGCCGGCCCGGACGGGGCGCCGGGGGAGATGGGCGTGGCCGGTCCGACGGTGACCGCCCGCGCCCCGGCGTACGACGAGCCGACGACCAGCTCCAGCCCGCTGCCCAAGGTCTCATCGGACTGCAGCTTGGCGCCCGGGACCGCGGCCGCCAGCGTTTTCGCCGAGTCGACGCGGCTCGGGCCGTAGCGGACGACGGTGTCGCTGTAGCCGCTGGAGTCGGCGTTGGCGAGCCCGGTCACGACGAAGCCGTGCTGGCGAAGGTCGGCGGCCGCTCGGCTGGCCGTGCCGGCCGTCGTGGCGCCGTTGAGAACCCGGACCCGAACCTGTTCCGGCGGCACCGTCAGGTCCGTCGGCGCCTCGCTGGGCGCGGGCGAGCCGCCCGGGATCGCGTCGTCGGTGCGGACCGACGCAAACAGCGCCTGGGACGCAGCCTGGTCCCACAAAACCGTCGAGCCCACGCCCCGGACCGCGTAGTTGTCGTCGGCCAGCGGCATTGTCACGAACGTCACCCGCGCCGGGTCGAGCCCCTTCAGCTTGACGGCAAGGTTGCGCATGTCGGAGACGGAAAGGTTCTGATCCGTCGTGACCGACTGCGTCACCGCGTTCAGGAACGCCAGCAGGTGGTCCGGTCGCAGCAGCAGCCCCGTGCTGGTCGCCTTGCGGGTCATGGCCCCCAGGAACTGTTGTTGGCGCTGGATCCGACCCAGGTCGCTGCCGTCACCCAGGGCGTAGCGCGCCCGGACGAAGGCCAACGCCTGGTCACCGTCGACATGGCTGACGCCGGCCGGCAGGTCGAGCCCGCTCATGTCGTCCTTGGTCGCCTTGGGCAGGCAGACATCGACGCCGCCGAGCGCGCCCACCATGTTCTTGAATCCGGCGAAGTCGACCTCTATGTAGTGGTCGATTCGGATCTGGGTGAGGCTCTCCACGGTCTTGATCGTGCAGGTTGCGCCACCGGTGGCGAAGGCGGCGTTGAGCTTGTCCTTCACCGGCGGATGCACCTTGCCCTGCTCGTCGGTGCAGGCCGGGATCTGCACGTAGGAGTCCCGGGGGAAGCTGATCAGCAGCGCCTTGTCCCGTTTTGCGGACATGTGCACCAGGATGGTGGTGTCCGACCGAGCGCCGGTGACGAACTCGGACCCGCTGCCCTGGTACTGGGCGTCGCCGGGGGCGGCGCGACTGTCGGAGCCCACCAGCAAGAAGTTCTGGGCCGCGTCCGGCGCGGGGGCCGGGCGGCCGCCTTGCAGGGTGTGGAAGACGTCCTTGCGGGTGATCTGCCCGGTGAAGTGCTTGAACAGGAACCAGCCGACGCCAGCGGTCAGCAGTACGGCTGCCGACGTGACGACCGCCGCCACCTTGAGCCAGTGTCCGAGCTGAGCGCCTCGCGCGGGTCGGCCGGCCGTAGCCAGGGCGGCGCCATGCGCCGCTTGCTTGCGGGCCGGTCCGCCCCCCCGCGGGTCCAGCTCCGGCGGCAGGCCGGCGGAAGGACGCGGTACGTCGCGCACGCGCTTGACCTCCCAGCGAGTAACCGCGGCCGGGGCCAGCGGTCACCCCGCAGCACCCCTGTTGGCAGGGTAACGGTTGAGTCCACTCAGACATCCCCGCTGCCCCGGTGCCGGCGTGGAGCCGACGACGTCGTCGCGGCACCAGGCTGTGGCACCAGCGTCAGGCGGCGGCACCCACCCGGTTACGACCGGCCGCCTTGGCGCCGTACAGGGCGACGTCAGCCGCGGCGAGCAGGTCGGTGAGGTCGGTGCCGTGCCGGTCGAGAACGGCCATTCCGATGGAGACGGTCATGCGCACGGTGCGGCCGGCATCGAGCTCGAGGATTGTCATTGCCACATCCCGGCGCAGCCGCTCGGCGATCTGGGCCGCCTCGACGCCGTCGGCGTTCGGCAGTACGACGGTGAACTCCTCCCCGCCGAATCGGCCCAGGAAGTCGTACGGACGCAGGCCGGCTTGCAGGGCGTTGGCAACCATGCCAAGCACGCGATCACCGACCAGGTGCCCAAAGCGGTCGTTGATCTGCTTGAAGTGGTCCAGGTCGGCGATGAGCACTGCCAGCGACCGGTGCTCACGTCTGGCTCGGACGAGCTCGCGCTCCGCCTCTTCCTGCCAGGCAGCGGCGTTGAGCAGGCCGGTCTTCGGATCGGTGCGGGCGGCGGCCCGTAGCTGAGCCTGATTCAGGCTGCGATGCAGGAGCAGAACCGGCGGTAACGCGATCGGGATGGCTAGCGGCGTGACCGCGCAGGCGACCGCGAGCAGGACGCCGGTGCCGGTCTCGCTGAGGTCGAGGGTCAGGCTTTCCCGGTTGAACAACAGCGCGCGCCAAGACGCCTCGACCGACGCCAGTCGGGCTGCCGTCGCTATGAAGAGACTATCCACGACGGTGCAAGCAGCACCGCACAACAGCGCGGTGGCTACCGCCCGAGTGGGCTGGCCCAGAATCCATCCGGCTGGAGTGACCCCACTCGGCAGCAGTCGGTGGAACAGCCAGGAGCCGCTGCCGTCCGCGATGCCGATCGCCGCCGCGCTGTATACCCGGCGGTGCAACACCCCTGGCCGCACCCGGACCTGCTTCAGCACGCCGAATGGGATTGCCGTCAGCACGGCAAATACCGGCGGCAACAGCAGCGCAACCGGGATCTTCCAGGCCGACAGCAAGTCCCGGGTGACGCCGGCCGGCTGACTGCCATGAGTGGTCAGCTCGATGCAGAGCCAACCCGCGCCGAACAGGACGGCCCACAGGAGGAACTCGGAGACGTGCAGCGTGGCGGTCGTCGCGAAGACCGCGGTGAGCGTGAAGGCACCGCCCACCACGACCACGAAGAAGGCGCGGAAGACGGCAGGAGTCCGCCACAACAGCCAGCCGGGCATCGCGGCGATAAGGCCGTCAGGTCGGGATCTGGGGCGGTGATCTGTCAAGACTGGCCCCTCTCGTGCCGTCTGCCGGCTTTAATACACCATGTGCGGTTGACCGGCAACACGAAGTGACCGATATCGGGCGATGTCGGCCAGTGTGCAGCGCTACGCAGTTGATCGCTGGCTCTGAGTGATACTTATCTAGATCGGTGCGGCAGCGTGATGGTGGCGGTCCAATCGCTATGGGTGGGTCTGCCCCAAAAAGAGCGGCTGTCAAGGACGAGCGAGAGGAGACGTCATGCGCGGTGCCGATTGGGCCTGAGCAAGCGACGGACATCCGCAATCAGCGTCAGGCAGGGGAGAGGAGGCGTCATGCGCGGTGCCGATTGGTGCTGAGTAGCTTCGAACTAGGGCTGGCTACGAGCCGGTACGGACGGAATGTGGTCCGCCGCCAGCATCACGAGGGGTCGTCGGAGCGGACATCGGCGCTGTCCCGTCTGGGAGGCTCCGCCTCCGGCTCCGAGGGCGCGTCGTCGCCACGACGCACACCCCGATCGTGCCCAGTGCGCCGCTCGCCGCGACGACCTGCAGCACAGCGACGTGCTCCGCCGCCAGCCCGACGACTATCAACCCGACTCCCTGGATGATCGCCAGCCCGGACTGGGCGACGCCGAAGGCCCGCGCCCGCAGCGGCGCGGGCACCGCGGCGACGAACGCGGCGGCCGACGGCAGGCTCAAGGCCGCCCCGACCCCAGCCAGCGCCCAAAGCGCGAATAGCGATTCCAGACCAGGAACCACGGCGCTGGCCGTCAACGGGGCGACGCTGAGCAGCGCCAACGGGAGGAGTAGCCGCAGCCGGCGGTGCGGCGCGACCCACCGGCTGACCACGAGCATGCCGACGACCACGCCGATCGGCTGCGCAGCGGTCAGCAGTCCCACATCGACGGCACTGCCACCATGCTGTCGAACCACAGCCACCGCCAGCCCCTCGGGCGCGATGGCGAACGCGGCGGTCACCCAGGCCAGCAACACCAGGAAGCGCAGCATCGGCTCCCGCGCGACCAGGCGCGGACCCTCGCGCCACCGTCCGTGATCGCCAGCGGGTGCCGCTGCCTCGACCGGACGAGCTTGGACGAGCCCCCGCAACAGCAGCGCCGAGAACAGGAATGTCGCCGCGTCGAAGACCAGTACGCCGCGGGGCCGCAGCAGCGCAACCAGCAGGCCGCCCAGGGAGAACCCGACCACCTGGGCGAGCTGACTACTGACGTTGGACAAGGCGGAGCCCACGACGTACCGGTCGCCGGACAAGACGTCGGCGAGCAGCGCCGACCAGGTCGAATCGGAAGGTGGAGCGAGCAGCGACACCGCCGCGAGCAGGCACAAGATGGCGACGGTGGGTAGGCCGGGTAGCACCATCGCGAGCACCAGCAACGCCCGGATCACATCGCACCAGACCAGCACGGACCGGCGGGGGAACCGGTCACCGACTGCGGACAGCAGGGGGGTGCCGACCAGCCAGGGCAGGAAGGTGAGCGCGTAGGTGGTCGCCGCCAGGGCGGTCGAGCCGGTGCGGTCGTAGACCAGGATGGCGATCGCCACCTTGGCCAGGTGATCGCCGATTCGCGACAACAGCCGGGCGGTGAACATCCCCCGGAACTCGGGGTTGGCCCAGACGTCGCGAAAGCCTGGTCGGGCGGAGCGGGAGGCCGGTGGCCTCACAGCGGTCCTGGCCCGACACCCAGCGGCGGAGGTGGGCGCCCGGTCGACACGGTGGTGCGACGGTACCCGGCGTCCGGGGCGGCGAGCCGGGCGACTTCGGCAGCTGAGAAGATCGCCGCTGCTAGGGTCGTTGACCATGAAGGCGCTCGTGCTTTCGGGCGGCGCTGGCACCCGGTTGCGGCCGATCACGCACACCTCGGCCAAGCAGCTGGTGCCGGTGGCCAACAAACCTGTCCTGTTCTACGGCCTGGAGGCGATCCGGGACGCTGGCGTCACCGAGGTCGGCATCATCGTCGGCGACACCGAGGCCGAGATCCGCGCGGCCGTCGGCGACGGCTCCGCGTTGGGGATTCGGGCGACGTACATCCGGCAGCAGGCCCCACTGGGCCTGGCGCACTGCGTGCTCATCGCCCGGGACTTCCTCGGCGACGACGACTTCGTCATGTACCTGGGCGACAACTTCATCATCGGCGGTATCAGCGACCTGGTCCGGGACTTCACCGCGGGGGGCTACGCCGCCCAGATCCTGCTCACCAAGGTGGCGAACCCGTCGCAGTTCGGCGTGGCCGAGCTCAGTCCCGAGGGCCGGGTCACCACGCTGGTGGAGAAGCCGAAAGACCCGCGCAGCGACCTGGCGCTCGTTGGCGTCTACATGTTCCGGCCGGTGATACACGAGGCGGTGCGCGCCATTGCGCCGTCGGGGCGTGGCGAGCTGGAGATCACCGACGCTATCCAGTGGCTGATCGACTCCGGCGAGGACGTCCGGCCGCACCTGGTCAGCGGCTACTGGAAAGACACCGGCCGGCTCGAGGACATGCTCGAGTGCAACCGCAAGGTGCTGGAGAGCATCGAGCCGGCGGTGCGCGGCGAGGTCGACCCGGCCAGCCAGGTGATCGGGCGCGTCGTGGTGGAGGAAGGCGCCTCGATCGTGCGCTCCGTCGTGCGCGGACCGGCGATCATCGGCCGGGGTACGCGGATAGTTGACGCCTACGTCGGCCCGTTCACCTCCATCTACACCGGCTGCACCATCGAGCGGACCGAGATCGAGCACTCGATCATCCTGGAGTCCTGCACGATCCGGGGGATCTCCCGGATCGAGGACTCGCTGATCGGCAAAGAGGTCGAGGTCGTCCAGTCGGCCGTGCGCCCGCGTGCGCACCGACTGATGCTCGGCGACCACTCCCGGGTGTCGATCGCCTGACCGCAGTTCTGTCGGCTCCAGGCGATACGGTCACCTGCATGCGACTGCTCGTCACCGGCGGTGCCGGGTTCATTGGCTCGCACTACGTCCGCACGCTGCTCCAGGGCGGGTACGCCGGTCATGCCGCCGGTTATGCCGACGCCGAGGTGACGATCTACGACAAGCTGACCTACGCCGGCAACCTGGCGAACCTGGAGCCGGTCGCCACTCACCCGGGCTACCGGTTCGTGCAAGGCGACATCATCGACGCCCGGCTGCTCGACGAGGTGCTGCCCGGGCACGACGCGGTGCTCAACTTCGCCGCCGAAACCCACGTCGACCGCTCGATCTTGGGGGCGGCCGACTTCGTCGTCACCAACGTGCTGGGCGCGCAGACGCTGTTCGACGCCTGCTTGCGGGCCGACGTTCCGCGGGTCGTGCACATCTCCACCGACGAGGTGTACGGGTCGATCGCCGAAGGGTCCTTCCGGGAGACCGACCCGCTGCTGCCCAACTCGCCGTACAGCGCGGCCAAGGCCGGCGGCGACCTGCTCGCCCGGGCCTACGCCGTGACCCACGGGCTCAACGTGAGCATCACCCGGTGCACCAACAACTACGGGCCGTACCACTTCCCGGAGAAGGTCATCCCGCTGTTCGTGACCAACCTGCTCGACGGCCAACCGGTGCCGCTGTACGGCGACGGCCTGAACGTGCGGGACTGGCTGCACGTCGACGACCACTGCCGGGGCATCCAACTGGTGCTCGAGCGCGGCGAACCGGGGGAGATCTACAACATCGGTGGGGGCACCGAGCTGACCAACCGAGAGCTGACCGAACGGCTGCTGACTGCCTGCGGTCGGGACGCCTCGTTCATCACCTACGTCGAGGACCGCAAGGGCCACGATCGTCGGTACTCCATCGACGGCGCGAAGCTGGCCGCGCTCGGGTACGCCCCCCGGATCGACTTCGAGCGCGGACTGGCCGACGTGGTGGTCTGGTATCGCGAGCACCGGGACTGGTGGGAGCCGCTCAAGGGCCGGGCGGCGTTGCCGGGCGCGCCGGCCGCGATGGCCGCGCCGGCCGCGGCGGGCGCCCGGTGACCCGATGGCTGGTCACCGGGGCGGCCGGGCAGCTCGGCTCCGACTTGCAGCGACTGTTAGCCGGGGCCGACGTGACGGCCATCGACCTGCCGGAGCTCGACCTCACCGACGGCGCGGCGGTGGCCGACTTCGTCCGGAATTGGGCGGCCGGAGGCTCGGCGGCCGGTGGCTCGGGGCCCGGACACCTGCTGGTGGTCGTCAACGCCGCCGCCTGGACCAACGTCGACGGGGCGGAGGAGCACGAGGACACCGCCCACCGGGTCAACGCCGAGGTGCCCGGCTACCTGGCGGCGGCCGGCGCGACCGCCGGCGCCACAATGATCCACATCTCGACCGACTACGTCTTCGCCGGGGACGCCACCGTGCCGTACGAGGTGGACGCCCCGGTCGCCCCCCGCAGCGCCTACGGCCGGACCAAGGCGGCGGGCGAGCGGGCGGTGCTCGACCCGGCCACCGGCTCCGGAGCCCAGGCCTACGTCGTGCGCACCGCCTGGGTGTACGGCGAGACCGGCACGAACTTCGTCAAGACGATGGTCCGGTTGGAGCGCGAGCGAGAGACCGTCTCGGTGGTCGACGACCAGCAGGGCTCTCCGACTTGGTCCCGGCACCTGGCCGCTGGGCTGATCGAGCTGGCCGGGTCGAATGCGCCGGCCGGGATCTACCACTGCACCGGCGGCGGGCACACGACCTGGTACGGCTTCACCCAAGCGATCTTCGAAGAGCTGGACGCCGACCCGGCGCGGGTGCTGCCCACGACGACGGCGGCGTTCCCCCGGCCGGCCCCGCGCCCGGCGTACAGCGTGCTGTCGGACGCCGCCTGGCGCGCCGCCGGCCTGACCCCGATGCCGCTCTGGCGGGACGCCCTGCGGGAGGCGTTCGCACTGCCGGGGGATCCCTGGCG
>JADGOU010000109.1 GCA_017882835.1 Frankiaceae bacterium
CGGTGATGGGACGCACGGCGACGAAGGCGCAGGAGGCCAAGGCGCGGGCTCGGCAGGCGCGGTTGGCGCTGCTGGTAGAGCGCAACGCTCGGGACGAGCGGATCGAGGACGCGGCCGCGTCGGTGTTGCTGGCCTGGGACGACCGGGCCGCGGCGCAGGCCAGCGTCGAGAAGGCGGAGCGGGTGGCGGCTGCCGCACTCGTTCTGCTCGGCCGGGAGAAGGTGCCGGTGCGGGATATGGCGGCACTGACTGGGATCGGGGAGTCGGTCTGTGCCCGGCTGCTGCGGCTGCCGGTCGAATCCCACGACGGCACACCGGTAGGGGCTGGGAGCTCTGAGGATGCCGCTCGGTGACGCCCCGATGGCGGTTCTGGCGGCGGCGCTGCGGGCCTCGAGTGTGGTGATCCGCTACACCCGGGCCAAGATCGTCACCGTGCCGGGCTCAGAGTGCCTGTGGTGGCGCGGAGCGGTGTCTGGTCGAGGGCACGGCCGCTTCTACGTCGGGACGGTGGTCGCCGTCGACCCGGGGGAGTCTGGCCGGGACCTGTGCGTCATCGCGCACCGGTTCGGCTACGCCCTCATCTACGGGCCGGCGGCGCTGAACACGGTCCCGGTCCTCGGCCACGGCTGCAACAACCCGCTGTGCCAGCGGATCGGTCCCGGCCACGTCAAGGCGTCCTCGCACGCCGGGAACCGCCGCGCCTACCTGGCGGCGGCGGTCCTTGGCCGGGAACCCGCTGGGGGATCCCCGGGGGGCTCGGGGCAGGTCCATGCAGTTACGTGACCTGACCCGAGCCGACCCGGCAGCCGTCGCCGCCGCCCAGACCCGGCTGCTGCGGCTCGGTCTGCAACTGCCGCCGTTCGACTTGTGACCCCAGCGTCGTCGCGGGCCTCACTCCGCTGCTCGCCCTGACGCAGGGGCCGGCGAGGTAGCGGCGGATCACCTCGTCCGCCTCGTCCACCGGGGCCCGTTCGCAGACCCAGTCGACCTCGCCAGCGAAGGTCACGTGGTCGTCGTCCTCGACCTCGTAGGCCTGGATGATCTGAGCGGCCACCGCCTGCAGGTACAGGCGGGTGCCCTGCTTACACATCGCCGTAGCCCTCACCGTCGTAGGAGTCGTCGTCCTCGTCGTCCCCGGTGTGTGCAGTGTCCTCGACCGCCAGGTCCTCGGCCGCGACGTCGGCCCAGGGCTGCCCGGTGGGCTCGTGGTCTGGCTCACTGTTGTCACTCGACGTGGTGGCCGTGGCGTCCGTGGCGGCATCCTCGGTGTCTGAGGCCTCCGCGCCAGCCGGTGGGACCAGGAGTAGTTGCTCGACGTCGGAGGGCTTGTAGCCCCACGCGGTGAGCGCGCTCAGGTAGCGGTCGTCCCGCTCTCGCGGGTTCCGCCAGGTGCTGCGGCTGGTGGCGCTCTCCCATTCGCAGACGAGCAGGGCCAGGGCGAGCATGAGGGTCTGTTTGGGGGTGGCCGCCTGGGCGCGGCTGACCAGCTGGGCGGTGGCCTGGTATCCGCTCTCACCGTGGCTGAGTTTCGTGTAGAGGGTGTTGTGCTCCTGCGTGTGCTCGCCGTGGATGACGGCCAGCGCGAGGAAGGCTTCGGCGTTCTTGGGTGGGCTGGTGCGGGTCAGGAACGCGTCGGCCAGCCATGCTCGCCGGACTTTCTCCACGGCTCGCCCTCGGTCTTGGTCGATGGGGAAGACCCTTTCGCGGAGCCGGGCGCTGACGTCGGCCTGTCGTGCCGGCTTTACCGCACGCCCGTCGGGCTTGCCGGGGCGCCAACCATGGCGCATTTGGTGGAAGTTCTCGCCGACCGGTGAGCGCCTTTTCGCTGCCCTGTGACCGGTCAGCGCAGGGATGCGCGGCGCTTGCCGGTCACGGGGTCACGCACGCTGTCGCGGTTGGCATGCTGGGGGATGCCCGCGGAGGACCTCGGTTTGCTCGCGCAGGATGCGGCGGTAGGCCGCGCCGTCCGTATGCCGCCCTTCATCACGCCGCAATCCGCCTGTACGGCAACAGGTGTTGGTTCAGACTGACACAACTCAGTGGGTCGAACGCGAGGGAAGGGCCGGCCGGGATAGTTACAAAGCGAGAACGTCGCACGCGTCGGCGGCGCCTCAACCACGAAACCACGGGCGCGGGCTGCACGGCGGGGCCGACAAACTCGGGCCTGGTCAGCGCCTGGGCGCCAACGGACGATGCTCAGACGAACTGGCCCCGGCACGGCGCGGGGGTTGGTTATCCCCAGAGAGGGAGTCGGCACCGTCAAGGTCGGGCGTTTGGCCGATCTGTAGGCGGCGCGAGGAACCGGGTTCTACGCTGCGGCGTCAGACCAGGTGCAGGTTCCTAAAGAGATAGTGGAGGGATGCCGTGATCGCTTCGCGCAAGTTTGTCTTGACGGCTGCGGCCGTGGGCCCAGTGGCTATTGCCGGCGGCGGCGGGAGCACCGGTGCCGCCACGACGGGGACAGGCACCTCCCTGACCGCGACCCCAGCACCGTCGAATGCAACGAACGGACCGACCGGGCCCGGCGATGTCCAGGCCGCTCCGAATGGCCTCGTCGTGCCGGTGGCGTACCCGTTCGACCTGCTGACCCACTGCGGCATCTGCGAGACCTTGGTCGGCGGCACCTACTTCGAGGCGGACACCCCGCTCGTGGGCCCGGGCAACCCGCCGAAGGGTTGGGTCAACCCCTACCAGCGGGGCACCATGACCCTGCTGACCACCTCCACCGCCGAGTTCCACGACAGCGCCGGACACACCGTGCGGTTCCACGCCCGGCCCGGTGCGACCGGCTTCAAGAACCTCTGCGACTGAGACCAACCCCGGGCCTGTCAAGTTAACCCAGCGCCGCCACCACGGAACGCGTTGTTGCGCATCGTCAAGCACGCACATCAGCCAAACCAAGGCGTTCAGTCGCGCGGCGCGCCGAGTCCTCAAGGTAGGAATAGGACCGGGTAACTGCCCGATGTACCGGGTGATCAGACGGATACCGCTCGAGGATCTCGGTGAGGCGTTCCTGGACTGACACCCGGCGACCCGTGGGGCCCGTCGACATGTCGATCAGCGTGAGGACATCCAACTGGTCCTGGTCTGGCTCAGGGAATCGTGCAATGGCATCGGCGAAGCCGCGTTCCTCGGCCTCGAACCAAGCCCCTGAGTGGTGCGCGACAAGGGCAACGACATCCGGCGGTGCATCCTGATCCGCGAGCCACCTCGCACCGTCGACTGGATGGAAACCCGTTGCTGCGACTGACTTGCCATAGCCGACATCGTGAAGCCAGGCCGCGATGACGAGAGCATCAGAGACATCCAAGCCACGCGCTTTGAGTTCCTCGGCCGACCGGCCGACAGCCTGGACATGAAGCCACCTGTCACCGGCGTCGTGAAGACAAGATGTGGCCTCGGCACGTGCCCGGGCGGCCGTCCAAATCACGTCGTCACCATAGCTACGTCTCGACAGCGGCTGCCGCCGTGCCACGTGCGATGGGTGTAATAGACGGTATGCCGGACGGACAGGCCGTGACAGCGCGTGCAAACCTGAGAGTTTCCGCTCGGTCTGTGAAGCGCGGACCTCAACGTGCTCGGCCTCCTCAGGTTGCATAGCGGTTGGAATCCTAGTCATTCACGGCCGGGAGGATGTCAAGGCTCCAGCTCCCATCCGGCGAGCCTGGCTGTGAACGGATGCCCGCCCGCCGGCTTGGTCGGCGTTACCCGGACCGATCCCAGGATCGTCACCGGAACCGCACCGGGGGGATGCAGTGCGGGTCGACGTGGTCGTACATGAACACGGCGAGGTAGTGGGGGGGATCCTGGTCGGGGTCGATGTCCAGGGCTAGGTGCAGGGCTGGCCAGGCGGCCTGCCGGTCGTTGCCGCGCCAGTGGATCCAGGCGATGAGGGTCCATAGGCCGGCGGTGTGGCGCCGGGAGGCGGCGCGGGCGAGCCAGGTGTAGGTGGCCAGTGGCTGGGCGAGGGGCTGACCGCGGGACCACAGGTCGTCGATGCTGGCGATGCCGGCGTTGACCATTGCCCCGGTGACCCTGGCGGCGATCTCGTCCAGGGCCGGGTCGGGCGGCGGGGCGGTCAGGCTCCGCCGCATGGGTTGTCTGCTGTCGGGGAACCGGCGGGGCCGGCTGGGTAGTGGCCGGCTGGGTAGCGACCGGCAGGGGCGCGGGATGGGCATGATCACTCACCTCCTCTTAGATGGTCGGCCCAGACAGGCCGTCGCCGGTCGGGGACGTCGCGGGTCTCAGGTGAGGTCGGAGCATGCTCCTGGCGTGCGCGCCGGTGAGGGCG
The DNA here is from genome assembly GCA_017882835.1 of Frankiaceae bacterium. Lineage (GTDB taxonomy): Bacteria > Actinomycetota > Actinomycetes > JADGOU01 > JADGOU01 > JADGOU01. The sequence continues at coordinate 4,292 of JADGOU010000109.1, forward strand.
CCGGAGTGGATGGCATGCTCGGTCAGCTCGGCGCCGTCGCGGGTACTGTTGCGGGCGCGGGCGAGTTCCCTGGCGGTGTCGAAGACGCCGCGGTCGAGGGACCAAAACATCTGGAGTTGGTCTCGGCCCGGCTCGGTGCTGGACGTCACGCCATACTCGAGGGCGTCGTGGGCGTACCCGAGTTGCTGGCGGGCGCGGTCCGCCAAGGGTTTGGCGATCTCGACCAGGGTGGTCAGCCGTTCGGCCCGGCTGGACAGGATGGCCACCCCGGTGGCGTGCGCGGGGTCGGTACTGGCGGCGCCGAGGGCGCCGATCAGCCGGTCGGTGTGCCGCAGGTGCTGTCCGGCGGCCTCCAGCTTGTCGTGGATCGTGGCGGCGGCGTGGGTGGAGTGCCGCAGCTGCTCGGTGAGCTGTTCCGCTCCGGCCTGGACGGCGCGCAATGTCGAACGGCTCGAGTTGGGATCGAGCAGGATCTTGGCGGCGTCCCAGCGCAGGTCGTTGACGGTGTCCTCGTGGTCCCGCAGCGACCGCTCGAGCGCTGTGGCCTGTTCCATCGCGGCGTCCAGGAGATCTCTGGTGTCGTCGAGCCGCCGGCCGACGGCCTGCAGGATGCCTCGTGCCTGCTCGCTCATCGCGGTCCGCCCCCATCGGGGACGTTGTCGTGGCCGAGCTGGTCGCCACGTCGATTGTTGTCGTGAGCGGCTCTGGTCGTCTGGTCGCCCGGGTGGCGGTCGTCTTCCGCGAGGCCGGCGGTCAGCAGGTCGAGCAGGTCGCTGGTGCTGGCCGCCGCGTCGCCGATCTGGCCGCGGACACGCGAGATGTGCGCGGGGGTGGTGTCGGCGCCGTGGTCTGGGGCGGCGGTCATGGTTGGTCCTTTCAAGGGGTGATGCCCGGTCCGGGAGCCGGCCGGTGAGTGTGGTGCTGTTCGGGCATCGACGCTCGCCGGTGTCCGGTGCTCGCCGGCTCGGGGTTGCGGCGAGACGCTCGGGTGGGCGTCAGCGCAGAGACCGCCTGGTGCGCCACGTGTGCGGTGGTGGCGAGCTCGGCGCCGGCGTCGTGCATCTGGTCACACGCTTGAAGGCTCAGCGGCAGCAACCGCTTGGCGGCGACGTCGACCATGTTGATCGGCAGCGCCTTCAAGCTGCGGTCGGCGGTGACGGCCCGCGGCCCGAGCCGGGCCCGGTTCGCGGCGTCGCTGTCGATGCCGATCTGCAGGAGGATCCCGGCGGAAGCCCGCAGCCGGCCCGCGTCGCGCAGCTCGCCGGGAAGCTGCTGGTACATCTCGGCGAGGGTGTCGGAGCCGTCGGTGATGGTGCGCACCACCGGCAGGATGTCCAGGCCGGCGAGGCGTTGAGCGACGTCGCGGGGGCCAGCCCAGCTGTTAGCGGATCGGGTGGTCGCCTCGATGGCAACGTGCAGCGTGGCGGACTCCCGGGTCGTCGTGGCGGCGGCTCGCGGAGCGTCCGGGGTGCAAGCCCACCCCCATTGGCCGGCGACGGTTGCCCAGCCAGCGGCGGTGGCCTGCAGCCGGCGGTGCAGGTGCCGCCCGGCGGCGGGGTCGAGCTCGCCACGCTCGATTGCCGCGCTGGTCAGCACGGCTGCAGCCTTCAGGAGGGCGTTCTCGGCGTGGGCGATATGCTGCAGGTCGGCGCCGGAGACGTGAGGGTCGGCGGCGCGTCGGATCGCCTGCGTCGACCAACTGGCCACCGCGACGCCGAAGGCGCTGACGGGTGCGGCGGGGCCTCGCTGCTCGCCGTCGAGGTCACGAAGGTGGCCGGTGACGTAGTCGAGGGCCTGCTGTTCGTGTCTTTGCAGGATCCGGACCCACCTCGTCAGCGCCTGACCCTGGAGCACTCGAGCCGGGGCCCGTGTGCGCTGCGCGGCTCGTTTCCCCTCGCCGGACTGCTGGGCGTAAGCCTGCATCTCGCCGCCGGTCACGTGAGCCAGGGCAGCGACCGTGCGGGCGACGCGGACCCTCGCGGCGGCGGCATCCGCGCTGCCCTCGGGACTCCTGACCATGCCGGGATGCGCGTGCCGGCGCAGCAGGTCGGCCGCTTGCTGCAGGGTCTCGGCGACCCGCCCCGCGGTCGGGTGGGGCTGAACGTCGATCGGATTGAAACGGTGGGCCTGCCCGGCCATCTGCTCGAGCCGGGTGGTCAGGTAGTGGTTGGTGCCGTCGACGGGCCTGTCGCCGACCGCAGGTTCGGGGATGGCCGCGAGAACCTGGTAGGCGGCGTCGAGGACGTCTCTCCAGCCGGCGGCAAGGGGAAGTGCGTCGTTGGGCTCGGTGGCGCCGACCAGCTGCAGAGCGGCGTGGTCGGCGGCGGCGAGCAGTTCTCCGACGGTGGGGTCACTCATAGTGGCTGCGGACCGCGAACAGTGCGGTGGACATGCGGATTCGCCCGAGGAACAGTGGGACGTTCGCGAGGTCGTCCGGGACGTCCTGCAGCTCGTCGCGGGCGGCGCGCAGCAGCTCCAGCGGGTCAAGACCGGCGGCAGGCTCGAACGCCGGCAGCTCCGGCAGTGGGGCGTCGGCTGCGGCTCGCAGCGTTTCGGCGGCTATCCGGACCAGGTTGGCGTCCAGGTGCCAGATCGCCAGGTCGTCGAGGTCGGATGAGGCGGTGTCGCCGCGGGCGGTGCATTCTCGTCCGGCCCGGTCCAGCAGGGTGACGGCGGCGGCCAACGGCGTGGCCGGGGGATTGGTAGACATGAGAACTCCTTGGTCTAGGCGTCCACTCACCATCGGCGACGCCGCCTGGTGAGTGGTAGGACGACTACCAGGTGTGTGGATGATGTGGTGGCCTGCCACCCGCATGTGCATAACTCCCTTCCGCGGCGCGTGGCGTGACCCGGTCGGGTCACGCCTTCACATCGGTAAGCACCGGAAGGGGCTTGGGCTGGACATCTCGCGCCGACTTTTCTTGAGAAGTTCTGTCGGTGCCACGGTGGAGGATCGCGGACACGGGCCGATCGCCGGCCCTTAGGCAGCAGCGGGAGGGGTGGCGTCATGGACGACTGCAGATGGTGGACGGTGGCCAGGGACGTCACGGCCGGGGTGGCGCGCCGGCTGCCCAGCGCGCTGATCGGCACGGCGATGCTCGTCACGTTCGCCGGGATCCTCGGCCCGACCTGGGGCGCCGCGGTCGCGTTGGGCTGGCTCGCGGCCGGCGCCTTGGTGCTGACTCGGCCGGGGGAGCGGCTGGCTGCGACCACGGTGATGCGGTACCGGCCGGCGCCGCAGTCGTGGCTCGCGGCAGACGTTCGACAGTTGGCGCCGGGGCGCCGGATCGACGTGTACGTCGCGCCGAAGGCAACCGGGGTCTTCGCCCTCGGCGGTCACACCGTGGCGATCGGGGAGCGATCCGTTGACGCCGGCACCCGCACCGCCGCCTTGCAGGCGGCTGCCCGGTCGGCGGTCGCTGAGCTGCGCGCCGGCCGGACCCGCCCCGAGCTGGCGATGGGCTGGTGGAGCGGGCCGTGGCTGTTCGCCAAGCTGACCGCCGGCGCTTTCCTACCCCCGCGCTGGTACCCCTTCTTCCGGCTCTTCGGCAGCGTCATGGTGGGCATGTCGGTGGTCACCTGCCTTGGTCACGGCCAGCCCGTCGCTGCCGGACTGGGTGTGTGTCTGCTCGCCGACCTGGCCCTGGACTACCTCGGCCGCCGCCGGGCGGGCGCTGCCGCGCGGCGTCGCACGGTGCCCTCCCTCGCCCGCGCCTGAGAGACACCGTGGCAAGAGCAGCTTGACTTCGACGGGCAGCCGAGTACCGGATCGGCGGGACGCCCCGTAAGGGCCGCCCGGGCGGTAACTGAGAAAGGATCAACGATGAACACGACTGTGATCTATGGATTCATGCTCACGCTTGCCCTGGGGCTTGCGTCGGCGTTCACCTCCGGTGACGTCCGTACCGCGCTGATGGTCGCGGCTGGGTGCTCCACGGTGGCCCTGGTCCTGACCGTGGCCATCGAGATGACGGGGAACAACGCGGAGCGAAAGGCCAGAGGCTCGTCGGCCACCTAGTGGCTGGTGGTTGGAGTCGTTCATGTCTGGCCAGCACTGAGTAGTCTGCGGACACCGCATGGGTGCGCAGGCAGGCGATGCAGTCGTAGGAGACAGGGGTGTGTGCATGAGCCCACCGTGAACAAACGATCTCCAAGCGTATTTTCGAGCCCATGGAGGTGTGGCCGCCGTCCACACCAACTTTCAACTGCAACCAGTTGCAACCA
>JADGOU010000110.1 GCA_017882835.1 Frankiaceae bacterium
GCCGCCGTCGCCGGGCATGCCGAAGTTGCGCTTGGAGAGGTTGCTCTGTTGGTCGCCGTCGATGAGGAGCACCCGCCGGCCAGGTTGCGGTCGGGCCGCAAGGGCCCCGAGGGCGGCGACGAGGCTGGTCTTGCCGACGCCGCCTTTTTGCGAGCCGACGAGCACCGAACGCACGGGCGCTCTCCCTTCGGCCGATTTTGGGCGCCTCCTCCGATTATGCCTAGCGATGTCTGCATCTGGCGCGCAACACGCCGAGCCGGATGGCGTGGCGACTTGTGCGCGAGGTATTGCGGCAGCTGCTGTCGATTGTGGCGCGACGTATGGCGTACATGGTGGAGTCGGCGGACGCTCCAGAAGCTGCTGTGGCAGATGCTCTGACATACAGCTGGGCGTATGGCGAGTGGCCCTCTAGCCCAACTGCCGGGACGAGTGCCTTCAGGTACCACTTCCCGCCCACAGCAAGCTCGACGGCCTCATGCGCTGCGCCGGCGAGCGGCCAGGGTGGCCCGGATGGCGGCCAGGTGTGCCTGCCGCTGCGCCGGGCTGGCGGCAAACGCGGCGGCAGCATCGGCCGCGGCCCGCTGGGCGGCGGGGCTTGAGCAGCAATGGAACGGCCAGTGGCGGCTAGGGGTGGAGAACCGCCTGGTTAGCGGCTCTCCGCTGGTCAGGGGGCCTTGGCCAGGACGGTTTCGGCGGTGGCGACCTTGAGGTAGAGCCGGGGTGAGTTACCGATGGAGATGAAGTCGTGGCGGCGGTAGAAGGCGGCCGCTTGCTCGTCGATGGCGTCCACGACGATCAAGCGGCCGCCTCCCACCTTGGCGGCGTCGATGATCCTGGCCAAGGCGTCCAGCAGCAGCTCCCCACCCAGGCCCTGCCCCTGCAGGGTGTGGTCCAGGGCCAGCCTGGCCAGCAGGTAGGCCGGTATGACCGAGTAGCCCCCGGTGAGCGGGCGGGGGACTTCGGAGCGGACGACCTGTGTCGGAGCGATCGAGAAGTAGGCCAGCACGGCCGAGGAGCCGGGCCGGGTCCACGCGTAGGTCTGGGCGGTGCCGGCGCCTTGGGCACGGCGCGCCTGGCTCTTCAGCCAGGCGTCCAGGGGGTCCTTTCCGCAGGTGAAGGCGTCGAGGCGGTGATCGTCGCCGAGGACCTGAGAGAGGTACTCGCTCACGCTCGCTTGAACCGGCGAGGCCTGCTGGCGGTCTCCAGCAGGCGCGGCGCCTGGTCGGGGATCTCCAGGGAGTCCATCAGGGCGTCGAACTGCTCCACCGGCATCAGGGTCACATCGGCGCGGGCCAGCACCATGTCCGCTTCACGCACGGCAGCGGCCAGCACGAAGGTGGACACCGACTGCTGACGAGCAGCGGCGGCCTGTGCGATCCGCTCTTCACTCTCCGGATCTGCGCGCATCTCGATTCGACAGGTCTTCACGGCCATGACGCTCTCCAACATTCTCTCGACCCCTTGAATGTACGGCGCTTGTACGGCGCTTTGCAAGGCAGTTGGGCGGGCGGTCCCCCGTAGGGACCATCCGGTGCCCGCTCCGGCATGGGCATCCAGGACGTGCCAGGGGTGGCCTGCACGCTCAGGTCCGTGTTTCATGAGCGGTCACCGATGAAACACTGCGTCCGACCCGGACGCTGCAGGGCAGTTCGCGGTTCATGGGTCGGTCCAAATGACTTGATGTTTGAAACGCCCACATGAAACAATTCCCGGGGTGAGCGACGACGATTTCCTGCGCGTGGAGGGCAACGACTGCCCCATGTCGTCGTGCGCTGCCCCGGCCGGGTCTCCGTGCCGGACCAGCAAGGGGAGGGTTGCTGTTCAGTAACACACTGCCCGGTTCCGGCTGGTGCCGTCCTTGGCCAAGGACCTCAACGTGCCGATCCCGGCCGTTCGCCGGCCAGGCTCGGTCTGGGTCGAGTTGCCCCGCCCGGTGGTGGCAGGCGTCGAGCCTGTGGGGCACGTGCGGATTGGGTACGCCCGCGCCTCGACCGTCCGCCAGTCCCTGGACACCCAGCTGGACTCCCTGAAGGAGGCCGGGGTCAGCCGGGTCTTCTCCGAGAAGATCTCCACCCGGGTCACGAGTCGTCCCGAGCTCGAGCGGGCCGTCACCCTGGCCCGCGAGATGCGGGCGTCCGGTGTCGCGGTCACTCTCGTGGTGCACGAGCACAAGCGGCTCGGGCGCGGCATCGAGCTGGCGGTGCTGGCTGAACAGCTCAAGGCCGCCGGCATCGGCCTGGAGTTCCTGACCGGTGAGCTGCAGGGCTCGCGCGACCCGTCCGGGATCGTGTTCACCGTGCTCGCGGCGCTGTCGGGGATGGAACGCGAGTACATCCGCGACCGCACCCTGGAAGGCCACGAGTCCGCCCGTACCCGGGGCAAGTCCATCGGCGGCGCCGTCGTCACCGACGACGCCATGCTCGGCATGGCCCTGCACCTGCGCGAGCAGAACCTGAGCCTGCGCGACATCGCTGCCCGGCTCGTCATCACCAAGGGCAAGAAGAAGGGCCGGCACCCCTCGCCCGCGACCGTTCTGCGGATGCTGCGCGAACACGACGAGAAGACCGCCGCGGCGCCGGCCGGCTGAGGCCCCCGTTTCGGGGTTCACTCGTCGTCCTCGTCGGTGGCGTCGGGGTCGCGTAGTTCGCGGATGGCGCCGGCGGGCAGGTCGGGCAGGTCGGGCAGGACGAAGCCGTAGGTGCCGTGGTCCAGATAAACGCCCAGGTGGGTGCAGACGAACGGGGACAGGCGGGCCATGTCCTCGTCCAGGACCGGGTAGCCCTGGGCCTTGAGCTGTCGGACGGCGGCGTCCAGATAGACAGTCGTCCACAAAACAACACAATTCAGGACCAGGCCGAGGGCAGATAACTGGTTCTCCAGACCGCGCTCGTACCGGTGGTACAGCTCGCCCTTCTTGCTGTGGCAGATCTGGGGGTCGAGGATGATCTGCGCAGCCATTAGCGCTAGCGATGATCTTGCGCCGGTTTGGCCCCGGATTGGTGCGCTTGACTGCCGGCTCGGGTAGCTGATGGGTCCTACGGTCTGCGGAGCATGCCGCTGGAATTTCTGACTGGTGCGCAGGTCGCCGGGTATGGGCGCTTCGATGGTGTGCCCTCGCGCGCAGGATTGGGCGATTCGGCCATGGTGAATTGGCGGGCGTCGTACATCCGTTGGGCCTTGTCGATCAGCTTGGGGGTCACCTTCGGTTTGCGTCCGCCGGTGCGGCCGCGGACGCGTGCGGCGGCAAGCCCGGCCTGGGCCGGCGTCACCCCCATGACCATCTACCGCAACATCACCACCGTCCAGACCACTGCAAACTGAGGTCGCACCTAGGCGGCGACGCAAGCCCGACCGGCGCAAGATCATCGCTAGCGCTAATGGCTGCGCGGATCATCCTCGACCCCGTAGTCACTGGAGAGCCGGATGCCACGGAAACGGGCACGTCCGGTTCGGGCCGGGGGCCGTCGGAAAAGGACCTGCACAACAGGTACCTCGCCGACGGCCTACCGGTACCCCCACCCCAGCGTGGAAGAGCCTTGACAGACCGGCCGCTCACCCGCGCCGGCCGGATCCCACAGACAGAGCGCCCCACGAACGACGTCCCGACCGCTCCACGAGTCACCGTCGGTGGGATCGGGCTCAGCCGAGGAACCGACGGAGCAGTCTGCGGGTCGCGGGCCCGTACGGCGGGTAGGCGATCGAGGGGTCGGGCGTCGTCGGTCGGCGGAGCACGCCGCGCAGGTGGCTGAAGGTGTCGAAGCCGACTCGGCCGTGGTAAGCCCCCATCCCCGACGGCCCGACGCCGCCGAACGGGAGGTCGGGGACGAGGAGCTGCTGGAGCAGGTGGTTGACGGCCGCGGTCCCGGAGGTCGTCGCGGCGAGAACGGCGTCAGCCGTCGCAGAGAACTCGGTGAACACGTAGAGCGCCAACGGGTCCGGCCGCTGGCGGACGAACCGCACCGCCTCGTCGACGGACGGCACGGTGACGACCGGCAGGATCGGCCCGAAGATCTCATCCTGCATGAGCCGGGAGTTCGGTGCCGGGTCGACGACGACCGCAGGCCCCATCCGCAGGGCGGCCTCGTCGACCGCCCCACCGACGACCTCGCCACCCGAGTCGCGCAGCAGCCCGGCGAGCCGGTCGAATTGGCGCCGGTCGACGATCCGCCCGGGCTGCGCCGCGGCTGCGCCACGGAGCGCCTCGACGAGCCGGGTCCGGAACGCGTCCCGCACCGGTGCCTCGACGAGGATGTAGTCCGGGGCGAGGCAGGCCTGGCCCGTGTTGACGCACTTCGCCCACGCGATGCGCCGGGCCGCGACGTCGAGGTCGGCGTCGGCCGCGACGATGACGGGGCTCTTGCCGCCGAGCTCGAGCGTCGTCGGGGTGAGGTGCAGCGCGGCCGCCTCGGCGACGATCCGGCCCACCCGCGTCGACCCGGTGAAGAAGATGTGGTCGAACCGTTCCGCGAGCAGTGTTGTGCTCACCTCGGCGCCACCGGTGACGACGCGCACCGCCTCGGCGTCGACGTAAGCCGGCAGGAGCCGTTCCAGCACGGCCGCGGTCTCGGGCGCGAGCTCGGACGGCTTGAGCGCGACGACATTCCCCGCAGCCAGCGCGCTGACCAGCGGCTGGAGGGTGAGCAGGATCGGGAAGTTCCACGCTCCGATGACGAGCACGATCCCTTTGGGCCGCGGCTCAACCGCCGCCCGTCCCGGCCGCAGCGCGACCGGCACGCGCACCCGGCGGGGGCTCGCCCACCGCGACAGGGACCGCAGCGAGTGCCCGATCTCCGCTCGCACCGGACCGATGTCCGCAAGGAACGTCGTCATCGCGTCCCGCCCGAGGTCGGCCTTGACCGCGGCCGCGAGGTCCCGCTCACGCTGCGTGACGAGGCGCTGAAGGCCATTGAGCTGACGGCGCCGCCATTCGAGCGGCAGCGTGCGCCCGTCGTCAAAGACCGCGCGGAGCCCGGCTACGACGTCCGCCTCGGACGTCTGGGCCGACGGTGCCCTCATCGCACTGCGACGATCGGTAGGCGCAGCGCGGCGGGCGCCGAGGCGGGGACCGCGGGCCGCACCGGGGGCACCGGTGCGACCTGCTCGTACTCCTCGCCGACGGCGGGCCGGGAGTCGGCCTCACCACGGTTCGGCCACATCGACAGCGCGCGCTCGGCCTGCGCCGTGATCGTCAGAGAGGGGTTGACGCCGAGGTTGGCCGAGATCGCCGACCCGTCGACGACGTGTAGCCCGCGGCAACCGAACACCCGGTGGTAGGGGTCGATGACGCCGTCCTCGGGGCCGGTTCCGATGGTGCAACCGCCGAGGAAGTGCGCGGTCATGGGGATGTCGGCCACCTCGCCGAGGGTGTTGACGGGGAACCCGTCGATCTCCTCCGCGATGGCATCCTGGGTCCGGTGGGCCGATTCGATCCACGTCGGGTTGGGCTCGCCATGCCCCTGCTTGCTCGTCACCGTGAGCCGTCCGAACCGGGTCCTGCGGGGGTAGAGCGTGAGGCTGTTGTCGCGGGTCTGCATGACGAGGGTGATGAGGCTGCGTTCGGACTGTCGCGGCAGGCCGGCATACAGCGACACGAGCCGACCGGGGTGGCGACCGAGCTCGAGAAGCCACTCCTGCCAGCGCTTCCGGCCCGTGTCACCCCGCGTCGCGAGCGTGGCGACCAGGCCCATCGCGTTCGAGCCTTTGCCGTACCGGCACGGTTCGATGTGCGTCATCTCGTCCGGGTGGATCGAGGAGGTGATCGCGACGCCGCGCGAGAAGTCCGGGGTGTCCTTGGCCCGCAGCCTCGCGACCGCCCCGCCGAGGCTCTCGCTGTTCGTGCGGGTGAGGTGCCCGAGTCGGTCGGACAGGCCGGGCAGGTCACCGTACGCCTTCATCCGGTGCAGTAACTGCTGCGTGCCCCAGGTGCCCGCGGCGAGCACGACCTCGTCGGCGGTGAAGATCGTCGCCGTCCGATGACGCCAGCCGCCCGAGCGGACGGTCGTGACCTCGTATCCGCCTGCTGGACGGCGCCGCAGCCGCGTCACCGTCGTCTCCGGGTGGATCCGGGCGCCGGCGCGCTCGGCGAGATGGAGGTAGTTCTTGACGAGTGTGTTCTTGGCACCGTGCCGGCAGCCGGACATGCACTGACCGCACTCGATGCAACCCGTGCGCTCCGGGCCGGCGCCGCCGAAGAACGGGTCGGGGCACGTCCGACCAGGCGCCGGCGCGCCGTCCGGGCCGAAGAACACCCCCACCGGGGTCGTGGAGAACGTGTCGCCGACGCCGAGCCGGTCGGCGACCTTCTTCATGACGAGGTCCGAGGGGGTCGTCGTCGGGTTCGGGACGACCCCGAGCATCCGGCTGGCCTGGTCGTAGAACGGGGCGAGCTCCGCGCGCCAATCGGTGATGTGCGCCCACTGCCGGTCGCGGTAGAAGGCGTCGGCCTTCGGCTTGTAGAGGGTGCCGCCGTAGTTGAGCGACCCGCCGCCGACCCCCGCGCCTGCAAGGACGACGACGTCAGGCAGGACGTGGATCCGCTGCACCCCCATGAGCCCGAGCCGTGGGGCCCACAGGTAGCTGCGCAGGTCCCAGTTCGTGCGGGCATGGTCGGTGTCGGTGAACCGGCGGCCCGCCTCGAGGACCCCGACGCGGTACCCCTTCTCGCTGAGCCGCAGGGCGGCGACACTGCCACCGAACCCGCTCCCGATGACCACGACGTTGTAATGAGTGTGCGACATGACGCCCACTGTGGTTGCGGGCGACCCGGCCGTCTTGACATCCGGCGACACGTGTTTGACTCTGTGCGACAGCGGTTCCGGCATCGTGGCCGGTCCGATGACGAGGAGGGGTGCCGTGGCGCCGGTCGTCCGCGCGCGGGCGCTGCACGGCGTGCCCGCGTTGGTCACCCGGCACGGCGGTGACGCCACGGCATACTTCGCGCGGTTCGGCCTGCCGCTCGTCCCGGCCGAGGACATGACGGTGCCGGTCGCCGACATGAACCTCCTACTCGACACAGCGGCCGCCGAGCTGGGGTGCGCGGCGTTCGGGCTCCTCCTCGCCGAGGCCGAGGACGAGACGATCCTCGGCCCGCTCGCCGTCGCCCTGAGCGCCTGCGCCACCGTCGCCGAGGCCGCCGACTGCGCGTCCCGGTTCCTCCACGTGCACTGCCCGGCCATGACGACGACGGTGCGTCCCGACCCGACCGAGCCGGGGACCGTCGTGCTCGGCTACGACATCATCGTGCCGGGCGCCCCGTACCCCACCCAGGCGATGGAACTCGGCGTCGCCATGACGCACCGCATCCTTGTGGCGCTGGTGGGCGAGGAGTACGGCCTGCGCGCCGTCGACCTCTCGCACGGCCCACAGTCCGAGCCGGAGCGGTACCGGGAGTTCTTCGGGGTAGACGTGCGGTTCCACCGGCCCGAGTCCGCGCTGCACATCACCCAAGAGACGCTGCTCGCCCCCTTGCCGAGCCGCAACGAGCAAGTGCGCCGGATCGCGATGGACTACCTCTCCAGGCACCACCCGCCGCCAGTCGCGTCGGTGCCCGAGCAGGTGCGCGCGACGATCGTCGAGGTCCTCGGGGTCACGTCGGCGACAGTCACCCACGCCGCACGGCTGCTCAACGTCCACCCCCGCACCCTGCAACGGCAGCTCGCCGCGGAGGGGACGACGTTCGAGCAGATCCTCGACACCGTCCGGCGCAACACGGCCCGCAAGCTGCTCAGCGGCTCCGACCTGCCGCTGGCCGAGGTCGCCTCGCTCGTCGGGCTCGCCGACCAGGCGACGCTCACCCGGGCGGTGCGCCGCTGGTTCGGTGACACGCCGAGCCGGTTCCGGCGGCGGGGCGCGACCTGACGCTCGTGGGGCGCCCGCGCCCTGGCCGGCTCGTGCCCCTGGACGGGTCCCCATGGTCGTGCTCCAGTGGTGTCATGAGTTCCACACCTACGACCCGCCGGCACAACTCAGCTCCGGTGATTTGTTGACCGCCACCCAGGGCGAGCCCGGGCACCAACACGAGCTGGCTCTAGGCGGGCGGGCTGTGAGGAGCGGGGTGGCCGGTCCGGACGAGCTGCGCCGCCGCCGTCGGCGTGGGCACGTTGTCGCGGTCCAGGTCGTCGCGGCGGTCCCGCCGCCCGAGTCGCCTCGGGGCATCGCCGTCCCGGCTGACCGCGCCGGCATCGGCGCGCGCGTCGTGTCGGAGCTGGCGGTCGATCTTGCCGCACCGGCGACAGGTCGTCGTCTCGCAGTCCACCTGCTCCGGGTCGACCTCGCGGCCACACTCGGTCCAGACCAGGGCCGCCCCGGCGGCGCCGGTGTGGAACCTCGGGCTGCGGGTGGCCCGTAGGTGCTCCGCGATCTCCTCGTCCGGGCGGCACAGACCGGTGGCGACGGCCCGCAGCTGGCCCGTAGCCTTCCTGCGCGGCGAGGCGGGTGACCAGGTCGGGGAAGTCCCGACCGGTGCCGTCGCCCGCCGGCATCTGCTCCATCAGCTCACCGAGGCCGGCCGGGTCG
>JADGOU010000111.1 GCA_017882835.1 Frankiaceae bacterium
GTGGGCTTGCTGGCGTCGATCCACGGCCCGGATGACCTCAAGGCGCTCGACCCGGCGAAGCTGCCTGACCTGGCGGCGGAGATCCGCGACTTCCTGGTTGATGCGGTGTCGCGCACCGGCGGCCACCTCGGCCCGAACCTCGGGGCGGTGGAGCTGACGCTGGCGCTGCACCGGGTCTACGACTCGCCACGCGACCGAATCCTGTGGGACACCGGTCACCAGGCCTATGTCCACAAGATCCTCACTGGTCGCCAGGGCGGCTTCGCCCGGTTGCGTCAGCAGGGCGGCCTGTCCGGCTACCCCAACCAGGCCGAGTCCGAGCACGACGTGATCGAGAACAGCCACGCCTCGACCGCGTTGTCTTACGCCGACGGGCTGGCCAAGGCCTACGCGGTGCGCGGCGAGCGTGACCGGTCGGTGGTCGCCGTGGTCGGGGACGGCGCGCTGACCGGCGGCATGGCCTGGGAGGCGCTGAACAACATCGCGGCCGCTGACCGGCCGGTGGTTATCGTCGTCAACGACAACGCGCGGTCCTACGCCCCCACGATCGGTGGCCTCGCCGACCACCTCGCCGCGCTGCGGATGTCCTCGAGCTACGAGCAGGTGCTCGAGGTGGTCAAGAGCGTCCTCGGCCGGACGCCGCTGGTCGGCCAGCCGCTCTACGAGGCGTTGCACGGGATCAAGCGGGGGCTCAAGGACCTGGTTCAACCTCAGGTGCTGTTCGAAGATCTTGGGCTGAAGTACCTCGGTCCGATCGACGGCCACGACGTGGCCGCCGTGGAGTACGCGTTGCGTCGGGCGCGAGACTTTGGTGGGCCGGTCATCGTCCACTGCGTGACCCGGAAAGGATTCGGCTACCAGCCGGCGGAGGACGACGAGACCGACTGCTTCCACGGGGTGAGCGTGATGGACCCCGTCACCGGCAAGCCGCTCTCCCTCGGTGCGCGCAGCTGGACCAAGGTGTTCTCCGAGGAGATGGTCCGGATAGGCGCCGCCGACCCGACCGCGGTCGCGGTGACCGCCGCCATGCTGGCGCCGGTCGGCCTGGCCGGGTTCGCCGCGGCGTACCCGGATCGGGTCTTCGATGTTGGCATCGCCGAACAGCATGCGGTCACCTCCGCCGCTGGTCTGGCCCTGGGCGGCCTCAAGCCGGTGGTCTGTGTCTATGCGACCTTCCTCAACCGGGCCTTCGACCAGGTGCTGATGGATGTCGCCCTGCACCGGCTGCCGGTGGTGTTCGTGCTGGACCGAGCCGGGGTGACCGGGGAGGACGGACCGAGTCACAACGGCATGTGGGACATGTCGATCCTGCAGGTTGTGCCCGGCCTGGCGATCGCGGCGCCGCGCGACGGCGCCCGGCTGCGCGCGCAGCTGACCGAGGCGGTGGCTCGGACGGCCGGCCCCGCTGTCGTGCGCTTCCCCAAGGGCGCGGTGGGCGCGGACATCCCGGCGGTGACTCGGCAGGGCAACGTCGACGTGCTGAGCCGGTCCGGCGCGCCCGACGTCCTGTTGGTGAGCGTCGGTGCGATGGCCAGCACCGCGTTAGAAGTGGCCGACCGGGTGGGCCACCACGGCATCGGCGTGACGGTGGTTGACCCCGGCTGGGTCAAGCCGTTGCCGCCCGAGCTCGTCGAGCTTGCGATGGAGCACTGGTTGGTCGTCAGCGTCGAGGACAACAGTCGGGTCGGCGGCGTCGGAGCCGCGCTGGCTCAGCTGCTGCGCGACCAGGAGGTGGACACGCCGGTGCGCGACTTCGGCATCCCACCGGAGTTCCTGGCGCAGGGCAGTCGGGCCGAGGTGTTGGCAGCGGCCGGGCTCACGGCGCAGAGCATCGCCCGGCGGGTGGTGGAGTCGGTCGCCCGGCGGGAACCCGGGCTGCTGGACGAGGCGCAGGCCTCGGCAGAGCGGGCCGACGAGGCCTGACGCCCGGTCAGCGGTCGAGCACGCTGCGACCGCCGGGACGGCCACCGGGACGGCCGCTGGCCCGGTCCCGCAACGCGATCTGGGCGGGCCGACCACCCGCTGGTGCTTGGGTCACCTCGTGGGCGGTCACGAGCAGTGGACGGACGAAGCCTCGCGTCGGCGGGTCGGTGGCCGCCGCGGCCGCGATTGCGAACGCCGGGTCGATGTGCGACAGGTCCAGCCAACCGCGCGAGCGCATTGGTACGGCGACCGGGCACATCCCTTGGGAGTTGGCGCACAAGGCCGTCCGGAAGGCTGTCGATCCCAACAGCGTCACCACGTCGCAGTCGCCCATCGGGCGCAGTGGCGCCTTCGGGTTGCGGATGAAGCGGGCCGCGGCCATGGCGCCCATCCGGTCCAGATAGTGACGCGCGGCCGGCCACCAGCCAGCTGCGGGCACCTCCGCGGTCGCCAACAGCTCCGGGCCGACCACCTCGACGTCGTCGGGTCGGCTCGGGTCCAACCCGACAAAGCCGATGCCGAGGTCCAGTGCGCCGCCGAGCACCCGCTGACGCACCCAGTTGGCGCCAGGATGCAGCTCGCTGTCGACGGGGACGCCTACCGGCCGAGCCCGTTCCGCCAGGTCACCCAGCGACCGGTCGGCGAGCCAGCGTCGCTGTCCCACCCAGCGCGCCAGCCGGTCGCGGCCGAGGGCTGACTCGGGGCTGGCGCCGGCGAGCGCCTGGTGGCATTCGGCCCAGGGCAGCTGTACCGGTGGCTGCCCGGCGACTACCGCACCATCTGGGCTCGCCACGACGTCGAGGTCGTACAGCACGCTCACAGCCAGGACGCATCGGCGCAGCTCGACGGTCGAAGGGGCTGTCACTTCTTGACGGTACCCAGGGACGGGGGCGGGCACCGGGCCATGTGGGCGAACAACCGCGCGGCGACGTTGCGCCAGCCGGCGGGTCGAACTGCGTAACTGCGCCCGTGTCGACCAGCGAGCCTCTATGGTCGCGTGAGCGGTGTGATCGGAGTCACAGCCGCGACGGTGGCGAACTGGCGGTGCACTTGATGGTCCTTGCCCGGGAGGCGTCCGCATGCTTGCGGTGAACGACCTCGGGGTGTCCTACGGGGGAGCGGTTCGGGCGCTGCGGGGAGTCAGCGTGGCGGTCGACGGTGGGGAGGTCGTCGCCGTACTCGGTTCCAACGGCGCCGGCAAGAGCACGTTGCTGCGGGCGCTGTCCGGGACCCTGCGGATGCACAAGGGCACCGTTGATTCCGGCGGCATCACGTTTGACGGGCATTCGTTGCTCGGTCGTGACCCGGCGGCCATCGTCGCGGCCGGGTTGGTGCAGGTGCCGGAGGGACGGCGGATCTTCGGGCGACTCACCGTCGAGGAGAACCTGCGGGCCGGCGGCATGGGCTCCCGGGACAAGGGGGCCAAGGCCAAGGCCCGGGAGCGCGTGTACGAGATGTTTCCCCTGCTGGCCGAGCGGCGCGCCGGGCGAGCGGTGCTGCTCTCCGGCGGCGAGCAGCAGATGCTCGCCATCGGCCGGGCGCTGATGGCCGCACCGAAGCTGCTGCTGCTCGACGAGCCCTCGCTGGGCCTCGCGCCGCGCGTGGTTACCCAGATCGGGGAGGTCATCGCCGAGATCAACCGGCAGGGTACGGCGGTGCTGCTGGTCGAGCAGAACGCGGCCATGGCGCTGGCGGTGGCCACTCGGGCCATTGTGCTGGAGGTCGGCCGGGTCTCGCTGTCCGGCGAAGCCCAAGAACTCGCCAGCACCGACGAGGTCCGCCACCTCTACCTCGGTACCGGAGCCGGCGAGGAGGACCGCGTGCAGGACATGGCGCAGTCCGGCGTAGCCGCCAAGCACCTGACTCGGTGGGCCGGGTGACGACCCAACGGCAGGCGCGCGATGGCGTCGACGTACCCGAGCTGGCGGTACGCGACGTCACTGTGCGCTTCGCCGGCATCAAGGCGCTGGACCGGGTGAGCTTCACCGTCGCCCCCGGGGCCATTCACGCCATCATCGGTCCCAACGGCGCCGGGAAGTCGACCTGTTTCAACGTCCTGTCCGGGGTTTACCGGGCGACCGAAGGCAGTGTGCAATTCGGTGACCAAGAGCTCACCGGGCTGCGGCCGCACCAGATCGCCGGGCTGGGGGTGGCCCGGGCATTCCAGAACATCGCCCTGTCCGCAGTGCAGTCGGTCGAGGAGAACTTGATGCTCGGCCGACACCACCTGACCAAGACCGGCTTCCTCGCCGGTGGGTTGCAGCTGCCCCAGGCGCGCCGCGAGGACCGGCGACACCGGGCGCGGGCGCGGGAGATTGCCGAGTTCCTCGACCTGACGGACAAGCTCGACATCCCGGTCGGGGTGCTGTCCTACGGCGACCAGAAGCGGGTCGAGGTTGCCCGGGCACTGTGCACCGAACCCCGCCTTCTCCTGCTGGACGAGCCCGTCGCCGGCATGAATGCCGACGAGACCCGGCGGATGGCCGTACTGATCATCGAAATTCGGGCCGCCCTGGGCATCACCGTTGTCCTGGTCGAGCACGACATGGGCTTGGTGATGGGGATCGCCGACCGGGTGACCGTGCTGGACTTTGGTCGGCTCATCGCCGACGGCACCCCGGCCCAGGTGCAAGCCGACGCCGAAGTCATCCGGGCCTACCTCGGTGAGGCCGCCGAGGTGCCCACCGAACCGGGCGCGACCCCGTCTGGCCCGGCACCGGCACCGGCACCGTCCCGGGCTGCGTCGCCGGGCGCCACCCCGTTGCCCGCGTTGCCGCCCGCAGCCAGCCACCCGGAGAAGCCCTCATGACGCTGTTTCTGCAACTGCTGTTCTCTGGGCTCTCGCTCGGCTTCATCTATGCGCTGATCGCCCTCGGGTTCGTCATCATCTTCAAGGCCACCGAGGTGGTGAACTTCGCCCACGGCGCGTTCTTGCTCGCCGGGGCCTTCGTGACGGCCAAGCTGCACGACCGGCTCGGCTTCCTGCCGGCGCTGCTGATCGGCATCGCCGCGGCCGCGCTGGTCGGTCTCCTGGTCGAGCGCCTGATCATCCGTCGGCTTCGCGGGGCGCCGGTGATCTCGCTGGCCATCGTGACCATCGGCGTCAACATCGTGATCATCACCGAGCTCACGCGCCGCATCGGCACCAACGTCTACAGCCTCGGCGATCCCTGGCGGGACCAAACCGTCAAGATCGGCGCCGTCCGCATTGCCGAGAGCCGGGTGGCGGCCGTCGTGGTCGCGCTGGTGCTCATTGCCGCCTTCTTCGCCGCGTTCAAGTACTCCAACTGGGGGGTCGCCATGCGGGCGACTGCCGAGGACGAGGAGGCGGCCTCCCTGATGGGCATCCGGCTCGGTCGAGTCACGGCGGTCTCCTGGGTGGTCGCCGGCGCGCTGGCGGCGGTGGCGGGGCTGTTCCTGACCGCGTTCCCGAGCCCCGGACTGGACGCCTCGGCCGCCCCGATCGCGCTGCGCGCGTTCCCCGCCGCCATCCTCGGCGGCCTGGACTCCACCGGTGGTGCCTTGGTCGGCGGCCTGGTCATCGGAGTGGCCGAGTCCCTGGTTTCCGGCTACGAGAACCAACTGCTCTTCCTCGGCCGTGGTTTCGGCGCCGTCGTGCCGTACGTCGTAATGATCATCGTTCTCTTGGTGCGACCGTCCGGCCTGTTCGGCACCAAAGAGCTGACCCGGGTCTGAAGTGCAGACGCCGACGCCGGCCCCACCGGCCGCCACGGGTGCCCACGCCGTCCCGCTGCGAGCGCGTCGGCGACGCTTCGGACTGTCGCCGACGGCCACGGTGGCCGTCGTCCTGTGCCTGGTTGCGGCCGCCATGCCCTTCTACCTGTCGAGTTTCTGGCTGCAGACGGGGCTGTTCTGCTTCGCCGCCAGCATCGGCGCGATGGGGCTCAACCTCTTAGTCGGTACGACGGGGCAGCTGTCGTTGGCCAACGGCTTCTTCCTCGCCGTCGGTGCGTACGGCTACTGCTACTTCGCCGGTGCCCGCACGACCACGGGACTGTTGAAGCTGTCCGGCCTCGGTCTGCCGCCGGCGGTCGCGGCGGTGCTCGCCGTACTGCTCGCCGGGTTGGCCGGGCTGCTGTTCAGCCCGATCGCCGGCCGACTCCGCGGCATCTACCTGGGCGTCGCCTCCATCGGGCTGATCTTCCTCGGCCAGCACTTGTTGATCAACGTGCTGCGCCCGGAAACCGGCGGCTTCAACGGGCGCGACGCCCAGCCATTCAGCCTGTTCGGGTTCAGCTTCGCCGACAGCAACCCCGACCTTTTCGTGCTCAACGTCAAGTTCGGTGCCGTCGAGCGGCTGTGGTACCTCGGCCTGGCCCTGACCGTTCTGGCCGGGCTGTACTACCGCAACCTGTTGCGCAGCCGCCCGGGCCGGGCCATGCAGACGCTGCGGGACAGCGAGGTGGCCTCGGCGGTCATGGGCGTGCACGTCATCCAGTACAAGGCGCGCGCGTTCCTCGTCTCCTCGATGTACGTCGGGCTGGCCGGCGTACTGCTGGCGCTGGGTTTTCGGCACGTCGTACCGGACACCTTCGGCCTGGACCTGTCCGCCGACTACCTGGCGATGATCGTCCTCGGGGGGCTCGGCTCGGTCGCCGGCTCCATCATCGGCGCGTTCTTCATCACGGCGCTACCCCTGGTCCTGCAGACGTACAGCAGCGCGATCCCGTTTCTGTCGGCGCCCGGTCAGGGCGGCGTCGGCTCGTCCGAAGCCGCCCGGTACCTCTACGGCGTCGCGATCGTGGGAGTCATCTTGTTCATGCCGGGAGGAGTCGTGTCGCTGTTCCGGCGGTTCGGCCGGCGGCCGCCCGGCGCACCGGCTCCCGGCAGCACTGTCAGTACGTCGACCCGTACGTCGACCAGTGAGCCAGTCGCCGAACCCGCCACCCACAATCCGCATCCGCGGACTGACCGACAAGGGAGAACTGCATGAAGATCGGACGAAGGTCGGCCGTCGCGGGGCTGGCGGCACTAGCCGTAGCCGCGGCGGCGACCGGCTGCAGCACCAAGGCGAAGAACGACACCGGCAGCGGCAGCGGCAGCGGGGGGACGGCAGCCGGCAGCGTCAAGACCGGCCGGGGGGTCACCGCGGACACCATCACTATCGCCGAGCTCACCGACCTGACCGGCATCTTCGCGGCGCTGGGCAAGAACATCACCCAGGCCAACCAGATGTACTGGGACCAGAAGAACGCCGCCGGTGGCGTCTGCGGCCGCAAGGTCAACCTGATCGTCAAGGACCACGGCTACAACGTGCAGACCGCTGTGTCGCTGTACGGGCAGGTCCACGACCAGGCGCTCGCGATTGAGCAGCTGATCGGCTCGCCGATCGTCACGGCACTGTCCCCGCAGATCCTCCAGGACAAGATGCTGACCGCACCGGCGGCCTGGGCGACGAGCCTGCTGCAGAACCCCTTCGTGCAGATCACCGGGGCGACCTACGCCGTCGAGATGATCAACGGGGTGGACTACCTGGTGAAGAACAAGGGCCTGAAGTCCGGTGACAAGCTCGGCGTCATCTACCAGGACAGCGAGTACGGCGCCGACGGGGCCAACGGCGCCAAGTACGCCGCCCAGAAGAACGGGCTCACCGTCGTCGAGCAGAAGATCAAGGCCAGCGATACCGACATGACTGCCCCGGTCACGGCGCTACGGGCCGCGGGGGTCAAGGCGATCGCGCTGACGTCGGCCCCGACGCAGACGGCGTCGGTTGCCTCGTTGGACAAGGCGAACGGGCTGAACGTGCCGATCATCGGCAACAACCCGGACTTCGCCCCGTCGCTGCTGACCACGCAGTCGAAGGGCGCGCTGGAAGAGCTCTTCTACCAGGTGCAGTCCGGCGTGCCGTTCTCCGCGCCCGAGGCCAAGGACGTGGCGGCGCTGTTCAAGCAGAAGTTCCCGAACGAGACTCCCAGCTCCGGCGTGCCCTATGGCTACGCGGTGGCCGACAGCTACTTCCAGACCCTGGACAAGGCGTGCAAGGCCGGTGACTTGACCCCCGACGGCGTGCAGAACGCGCACAAGCAGATCACCAACCTGGACACCAAGGGACTGGTCGCCACTCTGGACCTGTCCAAGGCGGGCAAGTCGCCGACGAAGCAGGTCTACATCGTCAAGCCGTCGTCCACGGACGAGGGCGGCCTCGCGGTCGTGCAGGGTTTGCAGGCCAGCGACAACGCGAAGTCGTACGACGGCTGATCCGTCGACGGCCGACGCAGCCTGAGTGCCCATTGGCGGCCCGTCTCCCACCATCGGGGGGCGGGTCGCCGGCTAGTCTGGCGATCCCAGTGCGCCCCAGTCCCGCCCGCCGCGGTTTGCGACCGGCCGCTCTGTGCCTTTGGCGTGATCTGTCGGCTCGGCCGGCGGCAGTGATGAAGTCACCGGCCGGGCCAGGGCGTGACCTCATAGGAGCGTGGCCCCAGCCGGCCTCGTCACAGTCCTGTCCGCCCGGCCCGACCGGTGATGACCCACGTCCGCCTGAGGAGGAGGAGAAGGTCATGACCAGTCTGCCCGCCGAT
>JADGOU010000112.1 GCA_017882835.1 Frankiaceae bacterium
GGCGTCGGCCCCTGACGCGCACGGTCGAGCTTGGCTTGTATGATCATTGTGCGCAACTGCCGCAGTCTGAGCCGGCAGGTGCGGTATTCCCGCACAACGATCATCACTGGCCGGTGCGGGCAGGCGGTCACCGAGCCGGGCCGCGGTCGGCGGCGCTTGCCCGGCGTACGGCGGTCAACTCCGACGGCGGCGGACGCCGGGGCGATAGGCGCTGACCGTCCGGTCGCCGGCGATGGAGAACCGCCACGGCGTCAGTGCACCGTCTCCGGCCACCCCGACCCGCGGCCCGGTCAGGACGGCGGCATCCGGCACCGGCCCGCCGGCCAGCACCCGCAGCGGCGAGCCGGCCGCGGTGACGTCCACGCCGTCGAGCACCCGGTCCACCGCCAGGGCTCGGGTGAGCCGGGCCGGGCCGCGGGCAAGGTCGCGATCGCGGGCATCGGGCTGGCGCCCGCGCGTCAGCTCGAGCCCGGCCACCACCTCGCCGGCCCGTAGCAGCACCGCCTCCGCGGTGCCCGCGGGCGCGCAGACCAGGTTCAGGCAGTAGTGCATGCCGTAGGTGAAGTAGACGTAGGCGTGCCCGGGCGGCCCGAACATGGTGGCGTTGCGGGCGGTCCGCCCGCGGTAGGCGTGCGAGCCGGGGTCGATGGCGCCGGCGTACGCCTCGACCTCGGTCAGCCGCACGGCGACCACGCCATCAGCGGTCTCCCGCTCGAGGACGCAGCCGAGCAGCGAGCGGGCCACCTCGAGCACCGGCCGGTCGTAGCAGACTCGCGGCAGCGGCACCGGCGCAGTCAGCTCGCGGCCGCCCACGCCCGGTGCGCCGCCACCTCGGCCCGCAGGTCGGCCAGCTGCTCGGCGACGCGCTCCGGCGCCGTACCGCCATGACCAGACCGTGCCGCCAGCGCCCCGGTGACCGACAACACGGAACGCACCTGCGGTGTCAGGTGCGGCGAGATCCGGGCCAGGTCCTCGTCCGGTACGGCGTCGAGCTCGCAGCCGTTCACCACGCACCAGACGACCAGGTGGCCGACCGCCTCGTGCGCCTCCCGGAACGGCACCCCTTGGCGCACCAGATACTCCGCCACGTCGGTGGCCAGCGCGAAGCCCTGCGGCGCGGCCGCCGCCAGCCGGTCGGCGTTGACCCGCAGGGTCGCGATCATGCCGGCCATCGCCGGCAGTACGAGCAGCAGGGTGTCGATCGCGTCGAACACCGGCTCCTTGTCCTCCTGCAGGTCCCGGTCATAGGCCAGCGGCAGCCCTTTGAGCGTGGCCAGGAAACCGGCCAGGTGGCCGATCAACCGGCCGGACTTGCCGCGAGCCAGCTCGGCGACGTCCGGGTTCTTCTTCTGCGGCATGATCGAGGAGCCGGTGGCGAAGGCGTCGTCGAGCTCCACCCAGCCGAACTCCCGGGTGGTCCAGAGCACCACCTCCTCCCCCAGCCGGGACAGGTGCACCCCGACTAGCGCGGCGACGAACAGCAGCTCGGCGACGAAGTCGCGGTCGGAGACGGCGTCCATCGAGTTCGCCGCCGCCCGGTCGAAGCCCAGTTCGCGCGCGGTCGCCAGCGGGTCGAGCGGCACACTGGAGCCGGCCAGCGCCCCCGCCCCCAGCGGCGAGACCGCCGCCCGGCGGTCCCAGTCCTTCAGCCGGTCGACGTCGCGGGCAACGGCCTGCACGTGCGCCAGCAGCTGGTGGGCGAACAGCACCGGCTGCGCGTGCTGCAGGTGGGTCATCCCCGGCGCCGCGGTGTCGAGGTGGCGCTCGGCCTGGCCCAGCAGCGCCTCCTCCAGCTCGGCCAGCCTCTCGGCGATCCGCCGGACCTGGTCGCGCAGGAAGAGCCGCAGGTCGGTGGCTACCTGGTCGTTGCGGCTGCGACCCGCCCGCAGCTTGCCGCCCAGGGTGCCGAGTCGCTCCAGGAGACCGCGCTCCAGGGCGGTGTGCACGTCCTCGTCCTCGATCGTCGGCCGAAACGACCCGTTCGCCGCCGCGGCGTCCAGGTCGTCGAGCGCGGACAGCATCCGGGCCAGCTCGTCGTGGTCGAGCAGGCCGGCCTGGTGCAGCACTCGGGCATGTGCCCGCGACGCCAGCAGGTCGTACGGCGCCAGCCGCCAGTCGAACTGCACGCTGACCGAGAGCCGGGCGAGCGCCTCCGCCGGGCTGGCGGCGAACCGGCCGCCCCACAGCCGCATCGGGGCGGACCCGGCACCCGCGGGGGTCTCCGTCGGTTCAGGCACCGGCGCTCCCGGGGTCTGGGTCGGTTCAGGCACCGGCGCTCCCGGGGTCTGGGTCGGTTCAGGCACCGGCGCCCCCGGCGAGCCGCCGGTCGCGGTGCGCCGCCCGCTTGCTGGGCAGGCCCCACAGCTCGATGAACCCCTTGGCCAGCGACTGGTCGAACGTGTCCTCGGCGTCGTACGTCGCCAGCCCGTAGTCGTAGAGCGAGGCCACGCCGCGACGGCCGGTGACCACTGCCCGGCCGCCGTGCAACGTCAACCGCACGTCGCCGGAGACGTGCTGGCTGGCGGTGTCGATGAAGGTGTCCAGCGCCCGACGCAGCGGGGAGAACCACAGCCCGTCGTACGCCAGCTCACCCCAGCGCTGCTCCACGCCCCGCTTGAACCGGGCCAGGTCGCGCTCAACGGTGACGTTCTCCAGCTCCTGGTGCGCGGTGATCAGGGTGATCGCGCCGGGGCACTCGTAGACCTCCCGGCTCTTGATGCCGACCAGCCGGTCCTCGACCATGTCGAGGCGTCCCGCCCCCTGCGCCCCCGCCCGGGTGTTCAGCTCGGTGATGATCTGCAGCATCGAGAGCTGGCGGCCGTCGAGCGCGACCGGTACGCCGTGGACGAAGGTGATCACCACCTCGTCCGGCTCCCGCGGGACGGTCGGGTCCGCGGTGTAGGAGTAGACGTCTTCGATGGGGCCGTTCCAGATGTCCTCCAGGAAGCCCGTCTCCACCGCGCGACCCCAGACGTTCTGGTCGATGGAGTACGGCGAGGACTTGGTCACGTCGATCGGCAGCGCCTGCTCGGCCGCGAACGCGATCGCCTTGTCCCGGGTCATGCCTGAGTCGCGCACGGGAGCCAGCACCCGCAGGTCCGGCGCCAGCGCGCCGAAGCCGACCTCGAAGCGCACCTGGTCGTTGCCCTTGCCAGTGCAGCCGTGGGCGAGCGCGCTCGCGCCGTACCGGCGGGCCGCCTCGACCATGTGCTTGACGATCACCGGCCGGGACAGCGCCGAGACCAGCGGGTACCGGTCCATGTACAGCGCGTTGGCCCGCAGCGCCGGCAGGCAGTGGTCGTCGGCGAACTCGTCCTTGAGGTCGAGCACCTCCGCCTCGACCGCACCGCAGGCCAGCGCCCGCTCGCGGATGACGGTCATGTCCTCGCCGCCCTGGCCGACGTCGGCGGCGACCGCGATCACCTCGGCCCCGGTCTCGGCGGCGATCCAGCCAATGGCCACTGACGTGTCCAGGCCACCGGAGTAGGCCAGGACGACGCGCTCTGTCACGGGTTGCTCCTGTTGCTG
Organism: Frankiaceae bacterium; assembly: GCA_017882835.1. GTDB lineage: Bacteria > Actinomycetota > Actinomycetes > JADGOU01 > JADGOU01 > JADGOU01. The sequence continues at coordinate 3,529 of JADGOU010000112.1, forward strand.
TCGAGGTGCTTGGTCGGGTGCGGAGCAGGTCCGGGGTGGCCCTCCGCAAGTCGCAGCAGACGACCGGCGACGGCGTCGCCACCGTGCGTCCCGGTCGCCGCCCGGCAGACCAGCAGGACTGTGTCGTCGCCGGCGACGGTGCCGATCACGGCGGAGAGCGCGGTCCGGTCCACCGCGGAGGCGAGCAGGTGCGCCCCGCCGGGCGGGGTTCGCAGCACCACCAGGTTGCCGCTCGCCTCGGCGGAGACCAGCAGCTCCTCCAGCAGCCGGGCCAGCCGGGCGTCGGTTCGGTCGCTGGTCCGGTCGCTGCTGTTCGCCGGCTCCAGCGCGGCCCGGCGGCGGCGCGGCTCGTTCTCACCAGGCACGGCGTACGCCGGGGGGCCGTCGCCGGTGCGCACCTTGACCGCGCCCAACTCCTCCAGGTCGCGGCTCAGCGTCGCCTGGGTGACCACGATCCCGGTGGCCGCCAGCAGCCGGGCCAGCTCGGCCTGCGAGCGTACCGGGGTCCGTTCGACCAGCGCGACGATCCGGGCGTGCCGGGCGGCCCGGGTCAACGGCGCCGACGCCGTGGCGGTGGTGGTCCGCGAGTTGGGGGCCGCGGGCACCGAGGTTTCCCTCACGTTGCCTCCCCGGGAGCCTCCCCGGGAGCCCCGTCCGCCACCACCAGTACGTGCGGTGGGCTCACCGTGCTCGGCGCCTCATGCGGCGACCCTAGCGGCCCGCAGGATCGCCGGAACGGCGGCCAGGAAGCGGTCGACGTCGCCAGCACTGATCACCAGCGGCGGGGCCAGCCGGATCGCGTCCGCGGCCACAGCGTTGACGAGGAAACCGGCGTCGCGGGCGGCGGCCTCGACCGCGGCGGCGACCGGCTCGGTGAGCACGATGGCTAGCAGCAGGCCCCGTCCGCGGACCCCGGCGACCAGCGGATCGTCGACCGCGTGCAGCCCGGCGACGATCCGCTCGCCCAGCTCGGCGGCGTGCGCCACCAGGCGGTCGGACTCCACCGCGGTCAATACGGCGAGCGCGGCCGCGGCGCAGACCGGGTTGCCGCCGAACGTGCTGCCGTGGTCGCCCTTGCGCAGGGCGCGAGCGGCGGCGCCGTAGGAGATCGTGGCTCCGATCGGCAGGCCGCCGCCGAGCCCCTTGGCCAGCGTGACGACGTCCGGGGCTTCCGCGCCAACCAGGCCCTCGTCGAGGTGGGCGAACCAGGCCCCGGTGCGGCCGATGCCGGTCTGCACTTCGTCCAGGACGAGCAGCGCCTCGTGCTCCCGGGTGAGCGCCCGGGCAGCGTGCAGGTAGCCCGGTGGCGCCGGGATCACGCCGCACTCGCCGAGGATGGGCTCGAGGATGACGGCTGCCGTCTGCTCGGTCACTGCGGCCCGCAGCGCGTCGGCGTCGCCGTACGGCACGAAAGTCACGCCGCCCAGCAGCGGGGTGAACGGCGCCCGCTTGGCCGGCTGGCCGGTAACGGACAGCGCGCCCAAAGTACGGCCGTGGAACGACGGCTCGGCGGCGACGATCTCGGTCTTGGTTTCGCCGCCCACGTCCCGGCCGTGCCGGCGGGCGATCTTGATCGCCGCCTCGTTCGCCTCGGTGCCGGAGTTGCACAGAAACACCCGGCCGTCGGCGTGCCCGAGCAGGCGCTGCAGCCGCTCGGCCAGCGCCACCGCTGGCTCACTGACGTAGAGGTTGGACACGTGCCCCAGCCGGGAGAGCTGGGTGTCCACCGCCGCCCGGATCCGAGGGTCGCCGTGCCCGAGCGCGCTGACCGCGATGCCGGCTAGCAGGTCCAGGTACTCCCGGCCGTCGGCGTCCCAAACCCGCACCCCCGCGCCGCGGACCAGGGCAACCGGCGGTGTGCCGTAGTTGCCCATCAGCGCGGCATCCCAGCGCGCGGCCAGCCCGGCGTACCCGGTTCTCAGCGGTTCGATCGTGTCAGTGGTCGTCATCAGCGGCGCCCGTCGCTCGTCACCATGGTGCCGATCCCTTCGTCGGTGAACACCTCGAGCAGCAGCGCATGCCGGACCCGGCCGTCGAGGACGTGCGCGCTCGGTACGCCGCCGCGGACCGCCCGCAGGCAGGCTTCCATCTTCGGGGCCATGCCGGCCGACAGCGTGGGCAGCATGATCTCCAGGTCGTCCGCGGCGAGCTCGCTGATCACCTCGTCGCTGGTCGGCCAGTCGGCGTAGAGGCCTTCGACGTCGGTCAGCACGATCAGCTTCTCCGCGCCCAGGGCGACCGCGAGGGCGGCGGCGGCGGTGTCGGCGTTCACGTTGAAGACTGCGGGCTGGCCGTCGGCGTCGAACCCGCGGGCGACCGTGGCGATCACCGGGATCCGGCCGTCGTCGAGCAGGCTGCGCACCGCCCCGGGCTGGACGTCGACGACGTCGCCCACCAGGCCGATGTCGACCGCCTCCCCGTCGACGGTCGCGGTCCGCCGCTCGGCGGTGAACAGCCGGGCGTCCTCCCCCGACATTCCGACCGCGAACGGGCCGTGGGCGTTGACCAGGCCGACGACGTCGCGGTTAACCTGGCCGACGAGCACCATCCGGACCACCTGCATCGTCTCCGGGGTGGTGACCCGCAGTCCCCCGGCGAAGGAACTCTCGACGCCGAGCCGGTCAAGGTGCTCGGTGATCTGCGGGCCGCCGCCGTGGACCACTACCGGCTTCAGGCCGGCGTAGCGCAGGAACACGACGTCCTCGGCGAAAGACCGGCGCAGCTCCTCGTCGGTCATGGCGTGGCCGCCGTACTTGATCACGACGGTCTTCCCGTGGAAGCGGGACAGCCACGGCAGCGCGTCGACCAACGTCTGGGCCTTGGGCCGCGCGGCATTGTTTCGGGCGGTGGTGTTGCGGGCGGTCGCGCGTTGAGCCGTCATGTGCTGTAGGCCGAGTTCTCGTGCACGTAGTCGGCGGTCAGATCGGTGGTTAACACGGTGGCACTGGCCGCTCCGGCGTGCAGGTCGACGACGACGTGGATGTACCGGGGCTTAAGCGCGACTCGGGCGTCGCCGGGGCCGCCGGCGGCCACCCCGTCGGAACAGACCGGGGCGCCGTTGAAGGACACGTCGACGCGGTAAGGGTCGAAGCGGGCGGGGGTAGTGCCGATCGCCGCCAGCACCCGACCCCAGTTCGGGTCCTCGCCATGGACCGCGCACTTGAACAGCGCGCTGCGGGCCACCGCGCGGGCGGCGGCCAGTGCGTCGGCCTCGTCGGCGGCGCCGGTGACCTCGATGGCGATCTCCTTGCTGGCGCCCTCGGCATCGGCGACCAGCTGGCGGGCGAGGTCGGCGCAGACGTCGGTGACGGCGCGCTCCAGCTCGGCGTACGGCGGACTGATCCCGCTGGCACCGCTGGCCAGCAGCAGCACCGTGTCGTTGGTAGACATGCAGCCGTCGGTGTCCACCCGGTCGAAGGTCTGGGCGGTCGCGGCCCGCAGCGCCCGGTCCAGGTCGTCGGCGGCGGCCTGCGCGTCGGTGGTGACCACGACGAGCATGGTGGCCAGCGCGGGGGCAAGCATGCCGGCCCCCTTGGCCATCCCGCCGACGGTCCAGCCTTCGCCGCCGCCGGTTGCCTGCTTGGACACCGTTGCCTGCTTGGACACTGCTGCCTGCTTGGACACTGTTGCCTGCTTGGACACTGTTGCCTGCTTGGACACTGTTGCCTGCTTAGACACCGTGTCGGTGGTGCAGATCGCCTCGGCCGCGTCCGCTCCACCGCCGGCGCCCAGCGCGGCCACCGCGGCGCCGACGCCGGGCAGCAGCCGGTCCATCGGCAGTCGTACGCCGATCAGCCCGGTGGAGCAGACCGCGACCTCGCCGGCTGAGATCTCCAGGGCGGCACCGACCGCCGCCGCGGTGGCGTGCGCGTCCTGAAAGCCGGGCGCGCCGGTGCAGGCGTTGGCGCCCCCGGAGTTCAGCACCACGGCGCGGACCTCGCCGCCAGCGAGCACCTGCCGCGACCACAGCACGGGCGCGGCCAGCACGGTGTTGGTGGTGAACACGGCGGCGGCGGCGGCGTCCGGACCATCGTTGACGATCAGCGCCAGGTCCGGGCGCCCGCTGGCCTTGAGGCCCGCGGTGACCCCGGCGGCGCGAAAGCCGGCCGCGGCGGTGACGCTCACGGCGCGATCCCAGCGGCGGTCAGCCCGGCGGTCTCGGGCAGGCCGAGGGCCAGGTTGGCGCACTGGACGGCCTGGCCGGCCGCCCCCTTGCCCAGGTTGTCGATGGCGGCGACGACCACGGCGCGGCCGGCGGTGACGTCGGCGGTGACCTGCAGCTGGGCGGCGTTCGAGCCGGCGGTAGCGGCGGTATGCGGCCAGCGGCCGGCGGGGAGCAGATGGACAAAGGGTTCGTCGCCGTACGCCGCCGCTATCGCCGCTCGCACCGCAGCCTCGTCGACCCCGGGCCGCAGCCGCGCGGTGCAGGTGGCCAGGATGCCGCGCGGCATGGGGGCGAGCACCGGGGTGAACGACAGCGTGACCGGCTCGCGCGCGGCGGCGGTCAGGGTCTGCGCCATCTCCGACGTGTGTTGATGGGCGCCGACCTTGTACGCCGACAGGTCCCCCATCACCTCGCTGCCGAGCAGGTTGACCTTGGCCGACCGGCCGGCGCCGGAGGTGCCGCTGGCAGCCACGACGACCACGTCCGCCGGCTCGACCAGCCCGGCGGCGAGCAGCGGCGCCAGGGCCAGCGCGACCGCGGTGGGGTAGCAACCGGGGTTGGCGATCCGGCGCGCGCCGGCCAGCACGGCGCGCGCGCCCGGCAGCTCGGGTAGACCGTAGGGCCAGCAGCCGGCGTGCGGCCCGCCGTAGTAGCGGTCCCACGCGGCGGCGTCGGCGAGCCGAAAGTCGGCGCCGAGGTCGAT
>JADGOU010000113.1 GCA_017882835.1 Frankiaceae bacterium
TGGCGCGGGCATGCCCACCAGCATGGCTTGCACCGCCGCCCCGATCGTCACCCCACGATTGTATCGAGTCTCAACACATTCCGCCGGGACACGCCGAGCTAAACACGCAGGTCACAGCCCTACAGCGTGGCTACTTGAGGAGGTCTGAGTCTAGTGGGTGGTACCGACAGAAAAGGGCGCCGCGCCTGTCCTGGGCAAGATGCGATGTGCGGCCGTCTTGAAGATGCTCGCCGGCGGGCTGGAGCGCTACTACCAGATCGTGCGCTGCTTTCGGGACGAGGACTTCCGCGCCGACCGGCAGCCGGAACCCGGGCCGTGGTGCCCGGCCGCCGCCTCTCCCGCCGGCTGCCCCCACCACCGACGACCCAGCAGCCCGCGCCGCTCGACGGGTGGCGCCGGAAACGCGACTTGTGCGGCAGAACGAGCCACGGGCGGCTCGTTCTGCCGCACAAGTCCGTAGACCTGCTCCCGTCGGCCTCCCCCAGCGTCCCAGCACCCGCGGGTCCGCCGTCTCAACCGACCGCGGTCTCGGCGGCGCGCTGGCGCTCGCGCCGACCGATCATTTCTCCCGGGCGCCAGCTAGTCCACCGGTGTCGTCGACGACCTCGGCGGTGAACATCGTGACCAGCTCCATCCCGCCCCACTCCTGCAGATTCGCTCCGGAGGCGCGCCACGGGTCGGACTTGAACGCCGCCGTCATGCTCTCCGGCGACTCGAAGTACAGCTCGGCCACTAGGTAGTACGCCGGCTCGCCGGTCAACGTCCGGGTCACTTTGGCCAGCTCGGTCCGGACCAGGCCCGGGGTGTCGTTGACGATGGGCACATGGGAGCCGAAGTAGTCGCGGTCGAAGGCGGCCGGGTCGGTCGGCGTGCGGTACAGGGCGACGTACTTGATCATCCTTAGAGACTCCTCGACGGTAGTGGGAAACGGCAGTTAGCGGTCCTCGACCCGTCCGAGTCGCCTTCCGCAGACGAACATTCCGCAGACGAACATATGATGTCGGGCGCCGGCGGGGCGGACACTGGGCACGGAAGGGGGCGCAATGGGTCCGTTGTTGATCATTTTGACTCTCATGCTGCTCGTCGGCTTAGGGCTGCCGTTGGGCTGGTTGACCCGGCCGGCCCGCGCGCTGCTTCCGCGGCTTCGGCCAGCTCCCCCGCCGGCCCCGACCGGGCCACCGATCGAGCGGCTGGCGGCCAACCTGCGCCGGCTGGACGGAGAGCTGCGCCAGTACGCCGTGGCCGGACCCCTGCCCGGCAAGCGGACCCGGATGACCGCGGCGCAGCAGGCCTACGAGGACTTGTTGGTCCAGGCGTGCCACGCGCTGGAGGTGGACCAGCACCTGAGCGGTCTGCGTGGGCCGCAGCGAACCAGGGAAGTCCACCGGATCGAGGCCGCGCTGGCTGCTGCCGGCCTGTCGATCGCGGCCGCAGCCCGATGAGCTCTGCGTCGAATGGGATCGCATGACCGAAGCGCCGGTAGCCCCCGCCCCACTCGAGCCGCTGCCCGAGGACTGGCAGCGTGCGCTTGCAGTGGTGGCTCATCCTGACGACATGGAGTACGGCTCGGCCGCCGCTGTCGCCCGCTGGACCAGGCAGGGCAAGCAGATCGCCTACTGCCTGCTCACCAACGGCGAGGCCGGCATCGACGGGTTGGCGCCGGAGGAGGCCGGCCCGCTGCGGGAGGCGGAAGAGCGCGCCTCGGCCGCGATCGTGGGCGTGGACGTCGTCGACTTCCTCGGGCTGCCGGACGGCGTACTTGAGTACGGCGTGGGGTTGCGCCGAGAGCTGTCCCGGGCCATCCGTCGACGCCGGCCGGAGATCGTGCTGACGATCAACTTCCACGGCACCTTCGATGGCGCGGTCATGCTGAACCAGGCCGACCACATCGCGACCGGCCGCGCGCTGCTCGACGCCGTCCGGGACGCCGGCAACCGGTGGGTCTTCCAGGAACTACTCGCGGAAGGGCTCGAGCCCTGGGCCGGCGTACGCCAGGTGTGGGCCGCCGGCTCGCCGTACGCCCGGCATGGCGTCGATGTCACCGAGGCCTTCGCGCTCGGGGTCGAGTCGCTGCGGGCGCACGAGGCCTACCTGACCGGGCTGGGACCGAAGGCGCCCGACGTCGACGAGTTCTTGGAGGGCATGGCTCGCCCGGCCGGGACTCGGCTTGGCGCTCGGTACGGCGTCGCCTACGAGGTCTTTCATTTTGACCTGATGTGACTCGAGGACCGGCTACGATGCACCGATGGCCCAGCCCACGATCGCTGACGTGATGACGCGGCTGGACCACATCGACAGCCGCCTGGACCGGCTGGACGGCCGCCTCGAGCGGGTAGACGGTCGTCTCGAGCGGCTGGATGGCCGGCTCGAAACCACCGCCCTGGAGATCCGAGCTGATCTTGCCGCGTTCCGGCTGGACGTCTACAGCCGGCTGGACGACCTCCGGACCCGGCTGACGACGTTGTTCGACGAGTTGGCTGCCTTTCGCGCCGACTACAACGACCACAACCACGGCGAAGCAGCCTGAGCTGCGAGTGGGGGGCAGCACCCTTCCGTCCTACTAGTTATCGGGGCGGGGCGACGCGGGGCGTTGGGCCCTGCATTGCCATGGCGAACCTCGACGACGTACCGCGGCGAAAGCCGCGCCGATGGCACCATGCGCACCAACGTCCCGGGGTGCCCGGAACGTCATCGCCGTTGTCGAGCCGTTGGAGCATCGTCCCATGACCGAGGTTTCCTACACGCCCCTGACGCCGTTGGCGTTCCTACAGCGTTCCGCCGAGGTGTTCCCGGACAAGACGGCCATCGTGTACGGCGACCGGCGCACGAGCTACCGGGATTTCGCGGCCGAGGCCACCCGGCTGGCCCGCGCGCTGCAGGCCTACGGCATCCGGCCGGGGGACCGGGTCGCTTACCTGTGCCCCAACATCCCGGAGACGCTGGTGGCGCACTTCGCCGTCCCGCTCGCCGGGGCGGTGCTGGTGGCCATCAACGTTCGGCTGTCCCCGGAGGAGGTCCACTACATCTGCGACCACTCCGGTGCCCGGCTGCTCGTGGTCGACACCGAGCTGCTGCCGCCGCTGGCGCCGGTGCTCGAACGCCTGGCGACGGTGGAGCAGGTCATCGCCGTGGCAGATCCCCTGGGAACGCCACCCGCCGTTGCCGGCGATCTCGACCAGCGCTCCTACGCCGACTTCCTGTCCACCGGATCCGACGAGCCGCTGCCGTGGACGGTGGCCGACGAGCTGGCCACCATCGCCGTCGACTACACCTCCGGTACGACGGGTCAGCCCAAGGGCGTCATGTACTCCCACCGGGGCGCCTACCTGAACTCCCTGGGCGAGATCATCCACTCCCGGTTCACGCCGGACAGCGTCTACCTCTGGACGTTGCCGATGTTCCATTGCAACGGCTGGTGCACCACCTGGGCGGTGACCGGGATCGCCGCCACCCACGTCTGCCTGCGCGCGGTCCGCGCCGACGTGATCTGGCAGCTGTTCGCCCAGGAGGCAGTCACCCATCTCAACGGCGCGCCCACCGTGCTGGTCGCCATCGCCAACGCCCCCGAGGCGCACCGGCTCGACCGCGAGCTCGTCATCACCACCGCCGGCGCCCCGCCCAGTCCGACGATCATCGGCCGGATGGGCGAGCTCGGCGCCCGGGTCGTGCACGTCTACGGGCTGACCGAGACCTACGGCCCGATCACGCTCAACGAGCAGCAGCCGGGCTGGGCCGAGCTAGCACCCGCCGAGCGAGCGGCCCTGCAGGCGCGGCAGGGCGTCGCCATGATCCAAGCCGACCTGGTGCGGGTGGTCGACGACGAGATGCGCGACGTACCGCGTGACGGCATCACCATGGGCGAGATCATCATGCGCGGCAACAACGTCATGACGGGGTACTACGCCGACCCCGAAGCCACCGCGAGCGCCTTCCGCGGCGGCTGGTTCCACTCCGGTGACCTCGGAGTGAGGCACTCGGACGGCTACATCCAGCTGCGCGACCGGGCCAAGGACATCATCATCTCCGGCGGCGAGAACATCTCCACGGTCGAGGTGGAGCAGGCCATCGACTCGCACCCCGCCGTCCTGGAGGTCGCCGTGATCGGCATACCGGACGAGACCTGGGGCGAGCGGCCGAAGGCCTTCGTGGTGCTGCGGCCGGGGGCCGAACTCGACGGGGCCGAGCTGATCGAGCACGTCCGAGCCCGGATCGCGCGGTACAAGGCCCCGGCGGCAGTGGACTTCGTCGAGGCCCTGCCCAAGACCTCGACCGGCAAGATGCAGAAGTTTGCCCTGCGCGAGAAGGAGTGGGCCGGCCACGTCAGCCGGATCCAGGGCTGACCCGACGTCCGACCAGCCACGAACCAACCCGGAGGTGAGCGGAATTCGGGTCGAGCGACCGTTCGAGCGACTGGCTCTGGTCAACCGTGGTGAGTCGGCGATGCGCTGTCTGAACGCGGTTGAGGAGCTCAACCAGGGCCGGGGGAGATGGCGGTGGTCTGGGATGCCCGGATCGACGGCCCCACGGTGTGGACCTCCGGCACCTTGTTCCCCAGGTCGTCGAAGAAGGTGGCTCGAGCCATCAAGGCCGCCAGCGGCAACCGCCCACTGGTGGTGCCGGCCAACCTGTCGGGCTTCGACGGACGCCGGATGACCGCCGCGCCAACAGCCGCCCACCGAAGTCCGCCGGCTTCCCCGCTACTGGCCGGAGCCGTGCGGGAGGGCCGCAACCCCGGCCACTCACCTATCGTGTCTGGTCGGGCACAATAGGTTTGACCCATTGTTTAACCCGAAGATTCCGCCAGCTCCGCGAGCGACTCGTCCAGGTACTCGATCAAGCACCACAGGTCGGCCATCTGCTCGCGGTCGGCCACGATGCCGATGTCAAGCTGGTCCAGGTAGCTCATGGCGGTGATGTTGAGCCCCATGCCGTCGGTGATCACCGACACCGGGTAGTTCGCGACCAGTCGGGCACCGGCGCAGTAGAGCGGGACCCGCGGTCCCGGGACGTTGGACACGACCAGGTTCCAGTTCGGGCGGCCGGCCGCCGACGTCGCCAGGGAGAAGGTCAGCCGGGCGGCCCGGGAGAAGATCGCTGGCGGGATGAAGTGGTTGACGTCGGCCAGCAGCTCCGCCGGCAACGCGCGGTGCCGCTCCTTCATCACCCGCAGCGCCTCATGCGTGCGCTGCAGGCGGTGGATCGGGTCGGGCTCGTTGGTGAACAGCGGGGCGCCGAGCAGCAGAATCCGATTCCCATAGGTGCCGCCTTGGTTCGAGGTCCGCACCGAGACCGGGATCTGCGCGATCAGCGGCTCCGCCGGCAGCTCGTCGTGGGCTACCAGCCAGCGCCGGACCGCGCCGGCGCAGACCGACACCACCACGTCGTTGACCGTGCACCCGTGGGCATTCTTGACCGCCTTGACGCGGTCGAGTTCCAGCTGGCCGAAGGCGTAGCGCCGGTGCGCGGAGAGCCGACCGCTGAACGAGGTCTTCGGCGCGCGCATAGTCGGCCGAATCACTCGGTTGCCGTCACCCCGCAGCAGCCCCTCGGCCCGTCCGGCCAGTCGGCCCAACCGGGCCACTCCTGGCACCGCGGCGAGCTGGCTCTCCTCGAGGTTGGGCACCGCGGTGGGGACCGCGCGCAGGGCGCGCAACGGGTAGCGCGGCAGGCCGAGCAATCCGCGGGACAGCATCTCCCACTGTCCCGGTCGCTGACCCGTGGTGGTCGAGGCCACAGCCGCCGCCGGCGCCGGCGTGGGCGCATCCGGGGTGAGGTCGAGCAGCAGCCCGGTCAGCTCGGCGCCGGAGATGCCGTCGATGACCGCGTGGTGAATCTTGGTGAGTACGGCGGTGTGCCCGGAAGTGAGTCCGGAGATGACGTAGAGCTCCCACAGCGGCCGGGCTCGGTCCAGCGGTCGGGACACGATCCGGGCGACCTGCTCGGCCAGCTGCCGGTCCGAGCCCGGCGCCGGCAGCGCCAGTTCGCGGACGTGGAAGTCCAGGTCGAAGTCGCCGTCGTCGACCCAGTACGGGTAGTCCAGGCCGAACGGCACCTGCTCCAGCCGCCACTGCAACGGCGGCAGCTGGTGCAGCCGAGAGGTGATCAGCTGCTTGAGGTCCTCCGCGGTGAGTGTGCCGGCTGGGGCGGTGGTCGGGTCGTAGATCGCCAAGCCGGCCACATGGCCGGTCTGCCGGGTGCTCTCCAACGCCAGGAACTGCGCATCCAGACTGGTCAGCTGTCGCACCGCGTCCTCCCGGCCGGAGATGTCGTACAACCACCGCCGGTGCCGGCGGCAGTCGTCGGCAGAAGTCTGGCATCGCCGGCAGCCGCGCGGGTCTCGGGCACCGGCGGTCGGGTCACGTCCGCAACGGCGATGTTGCCACCGGCGGCAGACCGAGCGGTGGGGCCGGCGGTCGCCGGCTGGCACCGGCCACCCGCACCCCGGCCCGGTACACCGCGACGACATCGTGCACGGCGGTGATGTCGCGCGTCGGGTCGCCGCGCACGGCCAGCAGGTCCGCGTCGTACCCGGGTCGCAGCGCGCCCTTGCGGTCCGCCACCCGACACGCCGCGGCGGCCACCGCGGTGCCGGCGGTCAGCGCCTCGGTCGGGCTGAAGCCCAGGTGGGTGAGCGCGACCAACCCATAGGGCAGCACGTCGTGCGGCTTCGGGGGCGCGATCCCGGCGTCGGTGCCCACGGTGATCGTGCACCCGAGGTCATGCATCCGGCGCATCCCGGCCAGCAGCTGGGGCAGGCGGGCGGCCAGCTCGGGCGGCGGAGGCAGCGTCGTCGGCGTGATCCCCACCGTCAGCGACACCACGATGCCGGCGGCGGCGATGGCCCGCAGCACCTGCTCGTCCCTCGCCACGCCGTCCGCGGTCATGAACGAGCAGTGCTCGATGCTGTCGACTCCGGCGGCGGCGGCATCGGTGATGCCCTGCGGGCCGTGGGCGTGCGCCGCCACCGGCAGTCCGCGGCGGTGCGCCTCGGTGACCACGGTGCTCAGCTCGGTGCGGGTGTACTGCGACTCATGCGGGTGCGACCCGGGCGTCAGCTGGCCGCCGGTGGCCATGATCTTGACGACGTCGGTGCCGCGGTCGGCGCGTTCGGCCACGGCCGAGCGCAGCGCGTCGATGCCCGGCGCCTCGCCACCGAGAAACCAGCAGTGGCCCTGCACGGTGGTGATCGGCGGTCCGGCGACGAGGACCTGCGGGCCGGCCGCCGGCTGGGCCGCCAGCTCCGCGCGCAAGGCCAGCGTGCCGTAGTTCCGGTCCCCGAGGTCACGCACCGTGGTCACGCCGCCAGCGAGTGCCATGCGGCCCGCGGCCCGCATGCGCCGGTCGAGCTCGTCGTCCGAGGCGGCCTGGACACTGCTTACGACGTCGAGCGACGCGTCGAAGACCAGATGGACGTGCGGGTCGACGAGGCCCGGCACCAGGGTGACGTCCGACCCGAGGTCCACGACCTCCACCGCGTCGGCCCGCTCGGCAGTGGGCTGTACGGCGCTGATCCGGCCGGCATCGATGAGCACGTCACTCGGTCCGCGCCGGTTGTGCCCGTCGAAGAGTGCGCCCGCCCGCAGTGCCCACATCGGTGTTCCCTCCCCGTCCCGTGCGACGACCGTCTACCTGTCGGCAGCCGGCGTCAACGGGTATGTCGGAGTCTCGGCCGGCCGGCGCTGATACGGTCGTTGCCGCTGCGGCGATCTCGCTCGAAGGCAAGCCAGGGGGAGGGGTGGCCGGTGCCGAACAGCGTGGGCGGGGCAGGACGAAGGGGCGGCGAGCGGGGATGGGCCAACCGCGGGCCCGGCGACGACGGTGGCCAATCGTGCTCGCCGGCGCTGCCGCCGTGGGCGTTCTCGGCGTGGGCGCCGCGGCGTACCTGTGGCCCGGTACGACTCCGGTCATCAGCGTCGCGTCCTGTACGGCGACGGCCGGGTCCGCGGAGGTGGTGCTGGGGACGGCGGAAACCGCCAACGCCGCGACCATCGCCGCCGTCGGCAAACGCGCCGGCCTGCCGGATCACGCGGTGACCGTGGCGCTGGCGGCCGCGCTGCAAGAGTCCAAGCTGCGCAACCTCGACTACGGCGACCTGGATTCGGTCGGGCTGTTCCAGCAGCGGCCGTCGCAGGGTTGGGGCACCCCCGAGCAGCTGCGCGACCCCAGCTACGCCGCGGCCGCCTTCTACAACCGGCTCGCGGAGGTGCCGGGGTGGGAGACGATGTCGGTCACCGACGCGGCGCAGGCCGTCCAGCACAGCGCCGGCCCCACGGCGTACGCCCGGTGGGAGCCGCGCGCCCGGACTCTGTCCACGGTGCTGACCGGTCAGGTGCCGGCCGGCCTGCGCTGTCGCTACGACCTGCCTCCCGGTGGCGCCACGC
>JADGOU010000005.1 GCA_017882835.1 Frankiaceae bacterium
CGCCGGGACACCGGACCGGTGCTGCGCGCCTGGTTGGACCGGTTCGATCCGTCCTTTGTGGGCTTGACCGGGACCGACGCGCAGTTGGCGGCCGCGCAGCAGGCGGCCGGGGTGCCGCTGGCCGAGCCGGAAGGGACGGGCGAGGGCTACACCGTGACGCACAGCGCCGAGGTCCTCGCCTTCTCTCCGGACGACCGGGCGCACGCCGTCTACCTGGACGGCACATCGGTGTCCGACTACGCGCACGATCTGCCGCTGCTGCTGGCCAAGACGTGACTGCGGTGTCCCGCGTCCGCTCACTCCTGCCGGCGGTCTCGACGCTGGCTCGGTGGGCGTTGGCCGTGGTCTGGGGCTACGCCGGCCTGAGCAAGGTGGCGGACCCCGAGGCAACGGTTCGGGCCGTGCGCGCGTACCGGCTGCTGCCGGAGCCCGCCGTACTGGTCATGGGTTACGGGCTGCCGTTCCTCGAGATCGGGCTGGCAGTCCTGCTGCTGTTCGGACTCGCCACCCGGGTGCTGGGGTCGATCTCGGCCCTGCTGTTCGTCGCCTTCATCGTGGGGGTTGCCTCGGCTTGGGCGCGCGGGCTCGCCATCGACTGCGGCTGCTTCGGTGGCGGGGGGCAGATTGATCCGGGTGCCACCCGATATGTGCAAGAGATCATTCGGGACGTCGGTTTCCTGGCAATGGCGGCCTGGCTGATCGTCTTCCCGCGGAGCCGGCTGGCGGTGGAGTCGCGGTTGGCTCCGGCCGGCGGCTCCGGGAACGTCGACGACACCGACGACGGTGCGGAAGACGACGGTGCGGAATCTGACGTTGCGGAATCTGAAACCAACCGGGAAGGAACCGTTCGCCGGTGAGCAAGACGAGCAAGGCGCCCAAGAACGACCGGCAGCGCCGAATCGAAGAGGCTCGGCGTCGGCAGGCTGCCCAGGAGCGCCGCCGCAGGTTGATCATCGGCGGGGCCGTGCTTGCGGTCCTGGTGGTGGTGGCCGTCATCGGCATCGTCGTGCAGTCCAATCGGTCGGGGAGCGCCAAGTCGACGGCGAGCACTCGGCCGAGCGGGGTCCTGGCCAACGGCGCCATCCCAATGGGCGCCGCGGTCTCCGCCGGGCAGACGGCCCCCACGCTGGACATCTACGAAGACTTCCAGTGCCCGTACTGCGGTCAGCTCGAGCAGGGCTCCGGCGCCGACCTCCAGCAGCTCGCCACCGCCGGCTCGGTCCAGCTGCGTTACCACCTGCTGTCCTTCATTGGCCTGGACTCAGTGCGCGCCGCGAACGCCGCCGGGTGCGCCGTGGACGTCGGCGCGTTCGCGCCGTACCACGCCAAGCTCTACGCCAACCAGCCCAAGGAGAACACCAACGGCTACTCGACCGACAACCTGCTCAAGTGGGGTGCGGAAGTTGGCTTGACCACGCCGGCCTTCACCGACTGCGTGCGTACGTCGCGCTACCAGGGCTGGGTGAAGCAGGTGCAGGACCAGTCGTCCAAGGACGGCATCGTGCAGACGCCGACCCTGCTGCTCAACGGCAAGCCGGTCGATAACGCGATCACGCTGCAGCCCGCGCAGCTGAAGGCGGCGATCCTGGCGGCGAAGGGCGGCTGACCCGCGGCCGCGGGCCGGCCGCGCTCCGTGGTCACCCTGGGTGCGCTGGCCGGGGACGGGGCCAGGCGGCGCGCCGTACACTTGGCACTCAGCAGGCCGGAGTGCCAGCAAGCCAAAAGTGCCAGCAAGCCAGAGTGCCAGTGAGGCAAGTGTTCGTGGCGGACGGACGGCGGGAGGTGCCCCGGGATGCTCGACGATCGCAAGCTCGAGGTGCTGCGGGCGATCGTCCGGGACTTCGTCTCCACCAACGAACCGGTCGGCTCCAAGGCCTTGGCCGAGCGCTACCAGCTCGGCGTGTCGCCGGCGACCGTACGCAACGACATGGCGGCGCTGGAGGACGAGGGCTACATCACCCAGCCGCACACCAGCGCCGGTCGAATCCCGACCGACCGCGGGTACCGGCTCTTCGTCGACAAGCTGTCCACGGTCAAGCCGCTGTCCCCGGCGGAGCGGCGCGCGATCCAGAACTTCCTGGAGGGCGCTGTCGACCTCGACGACGTCGTCCGGCGTACCGTCCGGCTGCTCGCCCAGTTGACCCGCCAGGTCGCCGTCGTGCAGTACCCGTCGCTATCCCGCAGTGGCGTTCGGCACGTCGAGCTGGTCCAGATCTCGCCGACCCGGCTGCTGCTCGTGCTGATCACCGACACCGGCCGGGTCGAGCAACGGGTGGTCGAGCTGGCGGTGGTGCTGGCCGAAGATGCCGTCACCGACCTGCGCAACACCTTCAACAGCCGGTTGATGGGGCGCCGGCTGATAGACGCCCCGGCGACCATCGCCGACCTGCCGGAGTCGACCCCGCCACACTTGCGACCAGTGGTCACCACGATCATCTCGGTGGTGCTCGAGACCCTGGTGGACAAGCCCGAGGAGCGGGTGGTGCTCGCCGGCACCGCCAACCTCACCCGCAGCGCGCTGGACTTCCCGCACACCATCCGCCCGGTGCTGGAGGCGCTGGAGGAGCAGGTGGTGCTGCTCAAGCTGCTCGGGGAGGCGCACGACCCGACCACGGTGCTGGTGCGAATCGGCGCGGAGAACCGGCACGCGGGCTTGCGCTCGACCTCGGTCGTCTCGGTCGGGTACGGCGCGGGCGACACCGCGCTGGCCGGCCTGGGCGTGCTCGGCCCGACCCGGATGGACTACCCGGGGACCATGGCGGCCGTGCGCGCCGTCGCCCGCTACGTCGGCGAGCTGCTCGCCAGCGCCTGATGGAGACTGACTAGTGCCCACCGACTACTACGGTGCGCTCGGCCTGCGCCGGGACGCGACGCCGGAAGAGATCAAGAAGGCGTACCGGCGACTGGCCCGCGAGCTGCACCCGGACGTCAACCCGGATCCGCACGCCCAAGACCGGTTCAAGGCGGTTACCGCGGCGTACGAGGTGCTCTCCGACCCGCAGAAGCGCCAGATCGTCGACCTCGGCGGCGACCCGTTGTCGCAGTCCGGCGGCGGGGCGGGCGCCGGTGGGGCGTTCGGCTTCGGCGGCCTCGGCGACATCATGGACGCCTTCTTCGGCGGCGGCGCCACCAGCCGAGGTCCTCGTAGCCGCATCCGCCAGGGTGCCGACGCGCTGATCCAGGTGGAACTGGACCTGGAGGAGATGGCGTTCGGCTCCACCCAAGAGCTGACCCTGGACACCGCCGTGCGGTGCGAGACCTGCACCGGAACCGGCACGGCGCCGGGCACTCACCCGGAGACCTGCGCCACCTGCCACGGTCGCGGGGAGATCAGCTCGGTGCAGCGGTCCTTCCTCGGCCAGGTCATGACATCGCGTCCGTGTCCGCGCTGCGGCGCCACCGGGCAGGTGATTGCCCACCCGTGCCCGACCTGCGCCGGGGAGGGCCGAGTCCGCCGCCGGCGTACCACCAGCGTGAAGATCCCGGCCGGAGTCGAGGACGCAATGCGGATCCGGCTGTCCGGACAGGGCGAGGTCGGCCCCGGCGGCGGCCCGCCCGGCGACCTCTACGTCGAGGTGGTCGAGCGCGAGCACCCGGTCTTCAGCCGCGAGGGGGACGATCTGCACTGCCGGGTCACGCTGCCGATGACCTTGGCGGCGCTGGGGACCACGCTGAGCCTGGACACCCTCGATGGCCCGGAGGACATCGTCATCCGCCCCGGGACCCAGCCGAACCATGTCGTGCCCTTACGCGCCCGCGGCGTCCCGCACCTGCGCGGCACCGGTCGCGGCGACCTGCTGGTGCACGTCGAGGTGACCACACCGACCCGGCTGGACGGCGAGCAAGAGCGCTTGATGCGGGAGCTGGCTGGGCTGCGCGGCGAGGAGCGGTCCAACGGCCGGCCGGAGGGCGGCCTGTTCTCCCGGTTGCGCGAGGCCTTCCAGGGCCGGTGAGCCGGTGCGTCGATGAGTGCCGCGAGCCCGCCGCTCAGCGCCGCCAGTCCGCCGATGTTCCTGGCACCCACCGACCGGATCGTCGCCGGCGACCGGGTGGTCCTGGATGGTCCCGAGGGCCGGCACGCGGCGACCGTCCGCCGGGTGCGCCCCGGCGAACGAGTGGACTGCACCGACGGCGCGGGCCTGTTGGTGCGCTGCCAGGTGACGGCCGCCGGCCGGGACCGGCTGGACCTGGCGGTGCTGGAGCGGGATCGCCAACCGCCGCCGCAACCGCGCATCGTGGTCATCCAGGCGTTGCCCAAGGCCGACCGCGGCGAGCTCGCGGTCGAGCTGCTGACCGAGGTCGGGGTGGACGAGGTCGTTCCTTGGGCAGCTGCTCGCTGCGTGCAGCGCTGGTCCGGTGACCGGGGCCAGCGCGCGTTGGCACGCTGGCGGTCAGTGGCCCGGGAGGCCGCCAAGCAGTCCCGGCGGACCTGGCTGCCAGCGGTGGCCGAGCTAGCCTCCACCGCCGCGGTCACGGCCCGGCTGCCGGCTGCCGACCTCGGGGTGGTCCTGCACCCGAACGCGGCCGCCCGGCTGGCCGCGGCGGCCGTGCCGGCGACCGGCACCGTGGTCATCGTCGTCGGCCCCGAGGGTGGCCTGGACGCCGCCGAGCTGGACGCGTTCGCAGCTGCCGACGCCACGGCGTACCGGCTCGGGCCGACCGTGCTGCGGACCTCCACCGCCGGGGTCGTCGCGGTCGCCACCCTGCTGGCCCGCTCGCCGCGCTGGACCAGGCGAGCCTGACGAGGAGTGGCGCTGCCCGGTCCGCGGGTAGAATGAGTTCGCCGCGCCGAGGCGCGGTTGTTGAACTGCCCGCCGACCCCGAGAGCAGGCGAACTGCCCCGTTGGCCGACACTTCCTCCACCGCCCGGACCCCAGCTGCCCGGACCCCAGCTGCCCGGACGCCCGGCGCCCGGACTACCAGCGCCGCGCCGGTGCAGACCCGGATCGTGGTCCCCGGGGCGCGCTCCATGGTTAGCCTGCTGGGCTCCCGCGACGAGCTGTTGCAGGTGGTGGAGCAGGCCTTCGCCAGCGACATCCACGTCCGCGGCAACGAGATCACCATCACCGGCGAGCCGGCCGAGACCGAGCTCGTCACCAAGTTGTTCGAAGAGCTGCTGGCGCTGCTGGACAAGGGTGACCTGCTGACTACCGATGCCGTCGAACGCAGCCTGGCGATGCTGCGCAGCCGCAGTCCGGAGCGCCCGGCCGAGGTGCTGACGCTCAACATTCTGTCCAACCGCGGTCGCACCATCCGGCCGAAGACGCTGAACCAGAAACGGTACGTCGACGCCATCGACGCGCACACCATCGTCTTCAGCATCGGGCCGGCCGGCACCGGCAAGACCTACCTGGCGATGGCCAAGGCCGTGCAGGCACTACAGGGCAAGCAGGTCAACCGGATCATTCTTACCCGGCCGGCGGTCGAGGCGGGCGAGCGGCTCGGGTTCCTCCCCGGCACGCTTTACGACAAGATCGACCCATACTTGCGCCCGCTGTACGACGCACTGCACGACATGCTCGACCCAGACTCGATTCCGCGGCTGATCAGCGCCGGCACCATCGAAATAGCCCCGCTGGCGTACATGCGCGGCCGCACGCTCAACGACGCCTTCATCATCCTGGACGAGGCGCAGAACACCTCGGCCGAGCAGATGAAGATGTTCCTCACCCGGTTGGGCTTCGGCTCCAAGGTGGTCGTCACCGGCGACGTCACCCAGGTCGACCTGCCCTCGGGCACCCAGTCGGGACTGCGGGTGGTGCGCGGCATTCTCGACGGCATCGAGGACGTGCACTTCGCCATGTTGACCAGTGGTGACGTCGTCCGGCACAAGCTGGTCAGCGAGATCGTGGATGCCTACGCCCGCTTCGACGCCGAGACCGCCGCTCCCCGCAGCGGGTCCGGCCCGCGGCGCCAGGGCCGCCCGCACCGGTCGGGCTGACCGGCGTGTCGGTAGAGGTCGCGAACGAATCCGGCGCGGCGGTCGACGAGCGCGCGCTGGTGGATCTCGCCCGGTTCGTGCTGGACAGCCAGGGCGTGCATCCGCTGGCGGAGTTGTCCGTACTGCTGGTCGACCTGGCCGCCATGGAGGCGCTGCACGTGCGCTGGATGGGCGAGCCCGGACCCACCGACGTACTCGCCTTCCCGATGGACGAGCTGGCCATTCCGGGTCGCGGCGACGACGACGAGCCCGAGCCGACGCTGCTGGGTGACGTGGTGCTCTGCCCGACCGTCGCCGAACGCCAGGCCGCGGAGGCCAAGACCGCGCCGGAGGACGAGCTGCATCTGCTGTGCACCCACGGAATCTTGCATCTGCTCGGGTATGACCACGGCGAGCCGGAAGAGGAGCAGGAGATGTTCGCCACCCAGGCCCGGCTGCTCGCCTCGTGGGCGGACTCGCGGCGACCGGCTGCGGACAGTGGCGCCGCGCCGTGACGGGCTGGGACGTGGTGCTGGCGGTCGTGGCCGGCTTCTTGGTGGTGCTGGCTGCCCTGTTGGCGGGCATGGACGCGGCGTTGTCCCGGGTGTCGCGGGTCCGGGTCGAGGAGCTGGTCCGCGAGCAGCGCCGGGGAGCGCGGCAGCTGCAGACAGTCGTGGCCGACCCGCCCCGCTACCTGAATCTGTTGTTGCTGCTGCGGATCGCGGGTGAGCTCGCTGCGACGGTGGCCGTGGCCGCGGTCTTTCTCGACCTGCGGCCGGTGCGCTGGCAGGCACTGCTGCTGGCCGCCGGGGTGATGACCCTGGTCAGCTACGTGGTCGTCGGCGTCGCCCCGCGCACGATCGGCCAGCAGCAAGCCCCGCGGGTGGCGCTGCGCGCGGCGGGGATCACCATGGCGCTGACCCGGGTGCTTGGCCCGCTGGCCCGGTTGCTCATCGTCGTCGGCAACGCCCTCACGCCCGGGAAGGGCTTTCGCGAGGGCCCCTTCGCCAGCGAAGCCGAGCTGCGCGACCTGGTGGACCTGGCCGAGGAGCGCCAGGTCATCGAGCATGACGAGCGACAGATGATCCACTCGGTGTTCGAGCTGGGCGACACGCTGGTCCGCGGGGTGATGGTCCCGCGCACCGACATGGTCTTCATCGAGCGGGATAAGACCGTCCGCCAGGCGCTGGCGCTGGCCCTGCGCAGCGGCTTCAGCCGGATTCCGGTCGTCGGCGAGAACGTCGATGACGTGATCGGCATCGTCTACCTCAAGGACCTGGTCCGCCGCAGCCAGGAGCCGCGCTACATCGACGGCCGCGACGTCGTCGAGGAGATCATGCGGTCGCCGTCCTTCGTGCCCGAGTCCAAGCCGGTCGATGAGCTGCTCAAGGAGATGCAGGCCCAGCAGATCCACATGGCCATCGTCATCGACGAGTACGGCGGCACCGCCGGCCTGGTGACCATCGAGGACATTCTCGAGGAGATTGTCGGCGAGATCGCCGACGAGTACGACCAGGAAACGCCGCCGGTCGAGCAGGTCGATGAGTGCACCACTCGGGTGACCGCCCGGTTTCCGGTAGACGAGGTTGCCGCGATGTATGACGTGGAGCTCGACAGCGACGACGTGGAGACCGTGGGCGGGTTGCTGGCCAGCGCGCTGGGTCGGGTGCCCATTCCGGGTGCGACCGTGACGCTGCGCGGGCTCACCTTCACGGCGGAAAGTGCCACGGGGCGGCGCAACCAGATCGGGACGGTGCTGATCACCCGGCCGATGACCCCCGACGAGGCGCGCGACGAGGCCCGTGACCAGATCAGCGACGGTGCCCCGGACCGGGTTCGCGGCCAGGAACCCACCGGTGCGCCGGTCGGCGCCGTACCGGCCGAGAACCGCCTCGGCGAGCCGGTGCGGGAGCGGGCAGTCTGATCGGGGTCCGCGAAGGCTTGGGCACATACCATCGTCGGGTGGGTGATGCGCCGCTGGACCCGGAGGACGCCAAGATAATCACGCTGGCTCGGGCGGCTCGGCAGCGGGCTTACGCGCCGTACACTGCAGTGGCCGAAGGGGCGGCGGTCCGAGACACCGACGGCCGCACCTACGCCGCCGCCACCGTGGAGAACGTCGACGCCGCCCTCACGATGTCGGCCGTGCGCGCGGCGGTCGCGGCTGCGGCCGCCAGCGGAGTTCGCCGCTTCGAGGCGGTCGCCATCGTGTCCGAGTCGAGGGCCCCGACGGCCGCCGACCTCGCGGTCGTGGCGGAGTTCGCCCCCGGCGTCCCGGTGCTGTTGGCCGCGCCGGACGGCAGCCTGCGCGCGACGGTGCGGGCGTGAGTCCGGCGGCGGACAGCGAAGCGGCGTCCGCGCCGCCGTACCGGGCCGGGTTCGCCGGCTTCGTCGGCCGGCCCAACGCCGGCAAGTCGACGCTGGTCAACGCGCTGGTCGGCACCAAGGTCGCGATCACCAGCGGTCGGCCGCAGACCACCCGGCACGCGGTGCGCGGCATCGTGCACCGCCCGGACGCCCAGCTGGTCGTCGTGGACACCCCCGGCCTACACAAGCCCCGCACGCTGCTCGGTCAGCGGCTCAACGACGTGGTGCGCTCGACCTGGTCCGAGGTCGACGTGGTGGGTTTTTGCGTTCCCGCGGACGAGCGGGTCGGTCCGGGCGACCGTTACATCGCCACCGAGCTGGCGGCGCTGCGCACCCCGGTCGTCGCCATTGTGACCAAGACCGACTTGGCCTCCGCAGACCAGATCGGCGAGCAGCTGCTCGCCCTGTTCGGCCTCGGGGACTGGGCCGAGGTCGTGCCGGTCTCCGCGATCGCGGGCACCCAGCTCGACCTGCTGGCCGACCTGCTGGTGGCTCGGCTCCCGGCCTCGCCGCCGATCTACTCCGACGGCGAGCTGACCGACTCCCCCGAGGTCGTGATGGTGGCCGAGCTGATCCGGGAGGCGGCGCTGGCCGGCGTGCGCGACGAGCTGCCGCACTCCCTGGCCGTGGTGGTGGACGAGATGCTGCCGCGGCCCGGCAGGGACCTGCTCGACGTGCACGCCATCGTCTACGTCGAGCGGCCCAGCCAGAAGGGCATCGTGCTCGGCGCCGGCGGCGCCCGAATGAAGACGGTGGGCACCGTTGCCCGGCACCAGATCGAGGCCCTGCTCGGTACACCGGTCTTCCTGGACCTGCACGTCAAGGTGGCCAAGGACTGGCAGCGCGATCCCAAGCAGCTGCGCCGACTAGGCTTTTAGAGCAGTGAGCCTCTACCGTGACGAAGCGGTCGTGCTGCGCACCCAGAAGCTCGGTGAGGCCGACCGCATCATCACCCTGCTGACTCGCCGTACCGGCCGGGTGCGCGCCGTCGCCAAGGGGGTGCGCCGGACCCGCTCCAAGTTCGGCGGTCGGTTGGAGCCGTTCAGCCATGTCGACCTGCAGCTCTACGCCGGCCGGTCGCTCGACATCGTCACCCAGGCCGAGACGCTCAGGCCGTACGGCGAGCGGATCGTGACCGACTATGGCCGTTACACCGCGGGCACCGCGGTGCTGGAGACGGCGGAGCGGCTCACCGTCGAGGAGCGGGAGCCGGCGCTGCGGCTGTTCTTGCTGGTGATCGGCGCGCTGCGGACCCTGTGCACCGGTGAGCACGCGGCCCCGTTGGTGCTGGACGCCTTCCTGTTGCGGGCGCTGTCGGTTTCCGGCTATGAACCCGCGCTGTCCGGGTGCGCCCGGTGCGCGGCGCCCGGACCGCACCGGGCGTTCTCGGTGCCGGCCGGCGGGGTGGTGTGCGCGGACTGCCGCCCGGCCGGCACGGCCTCGCCGTCGCCGCCGGCGGTCGCGCTGCTGGACGCGCTGCTCACCGGCGACTGGCTGGCCGCCGACGCCAGCGATCCCGGTGACCAGCGGGAAGGCAGCGGGCTGGTGGCGGCGTACCTGCAGTGGCACCTCGAGCGCGGCCTGCGCTCGCTGCGGCTGGTGGAGCGGGTGTGATGCGCGGGTCCCGCGCGGCCGCCGCGGCGAGGCGCCCGGTCCAGTCCCCAACCCCGCACCCATCCGGTGCCCGGCCGCCGCAGATTCTCCCCGAGCGGGTGCCCCGGCATGTCGCGCTGGTGATGGACGGCAACGGCCGCTGGGCCAAGGCCCACGGGCTACCGCGGACCGCCGGGCACGAGGCGGGGGAGTCCTCGCTGTTCGACTGCGTCGAGGGCGCGATCGAGCTCGGCATCGGGTGGCTGTCGGCGTACGCCTTCTCCACCGAGAACTGGAAGCGCTCGCCGGATGAGGTGCGCTTCCTGATGGGGTTCAACCGCGACGTCATCCGGCGGCGGCGCGACGAGATGCACGCGCTGGGCGTGCGGGTGCGCTGGGCCGGGCGCCGGCCGCGGTTGTGGCGCAGTGTCATCAGCGAGTTGGAGACCGCCGAGGACCTGACCCGGGACAACTCGGTGCTGACACTGACCATGTGCGTCAACTACGGCGGCCGGGCGGAGATCGCCGACGCGGCGGCGGCGATGGCGCGCGATGCCGCCGCCGGTCGGCTGGATCCGGCGAAGATCGACGAGCGGATGCTGGGCCGCTACCTGGACGAGCCGGACATGCCCGACGTCGACCTGTTCATCCGGTCCAGCGGCGAGCAGCGCACGTCGAACTTCCTGCTCTGGCAATCGGCGTACGCCGAGCTCGCCTTCATCGACACCTACTGGCCCGACTTCGACCGCCGGCACCTGTGGGCGGCCTGCGAGGCGTATGCCAGCCGGGATCGGCGCTACGGTGGCGCGGTCCCGAACGAGGTGATGCGCAACGAGCTCCCGGACGAGCCCGCGGGCTGACCCGGCCGCAGGGGGCAACGAGCAGTGTTGGGCAGCGGAGCCGCTGGGCGATCGTGGTGCGCCTCGTAGAGCGGGGGGGGTCGCGCGGCAGCACGGCGAGCTCACCGCGAGCAGCGGGCGCAGGTGCCGAAGACCTCTACCTGGTGGGTGACATCCCGGAAGCCGTGTTCGGCGGCCACCCGCTCCGCCCAGCGTTCGACCGCCGGGCCGGCCACCTCGACGGTATTGCCGCAGTGCCGGCAGACCAGGTGGTGATGGTGGCCGGCGGAGCAGCGGCGGTAGACCGCCTCACCTCCCGCGGTGCGCAGGGCGTCGATCTCACCGGCGTCGGCGAGCGCTTGCAGGGCGCGGTAGACGGTGGTGAGCCCGATTGCCTCTCCGGCGCGGCGCAGGTCGGCGTGCAACTCCTGGGCGCTGCGAAAGCCGTCCGCGGCGGCGATGGCGTGAGCCACTGCCTGGCGTTGTCGAGTCACGACAGCGCCACCACCAGCCACATCAGCCCGAGCCCCGCGACGGTGCAGATCAGCGTCAGCCGGGACGGGTGCCGGCTGTGGGCCTCGGGGAGGATGTCGCCGGTCGCCAGGTAGAGCAGGAACCCAGCGAAGAAGCCGAGGTAGAGCGCCAGCACCCCGTCGGAGACGGTGAAGCTCAGCGTTGCCAGGGCGCCGAGCAGCGGAGCGGTGGCGTCCAGGGCCAGCAGCGTGGCCGAGCGCCGGGTGCTGTTCGCGTGCGACAGCATGATCGACACGGTGTTCAGCCCGTCGGCGAAGTCATGGGCGACGACCGCGATGGCCACCGCGAGCCCGATAGCCGTACCGGCCTGAAACCCCAGTCCGATCGCCAACCCGTCCATGAAGCTGTGTCCGCACAGCGCCAGCGCCGAGACCAGGCCGACCGTCGGGTGCTGGTGGGCGTGGTCGCCATACTCGCCTTCGTGCGCGCCGTGCAGGGCGACCGAACGCTCGATGACGTGCAGACCGAGGAAGCCACCCGCGAAGGTCAGCATCACCGTGGGGACGCCGGCGGTGTGCGACTCAGAGAGCGCGAAGACCTCCGGCAGCAGGTCGAAGGCCACCAGTCCGAGCAGTACGCCGGCGGTGAAGCCCAGGATGAGGTGCATCCGGTCGCGGTTGCGCAGCGCCACCAGACCGCCGACCAGCGTCGAGACACACGTGCTCAGCGCAAAGACGACGACCATGCCCGGACGCTAGTGCACATGAAAACCATTGTCGACTCAGACTCTGGCCGCTGGCGGCAGTCAGCTTGGAGTCACGTGGATCTCGCCGCCGAGCCGGGCGCCGGCGCAGAGCTCGAGACCGTCCCCGCTCCAGAACCGGCCGGCGTCGTACCAGTCTGGCCGGCGCTCCGGCGGTAGCAGTCCCATGGCCCGGTAGGTGATAGCGACGACCTCGGCGCAGTACGCCGTGGTCGCCTCGCCTGCGCTCGGATGCCGCCACCGGAGCCGGCCGCGCAGCCAGCGGGTGGCGAGCCGAGCCGTGGAGGGAAACGGCGTACCGTCCAGGCGGGTGATCGTGCGGAGAACGGCATCCTCCATCGCGCGGGTGGCCGGTGGGTCCAGCTGGCGCAGCCAGGCCTGCTGGGAGTAGCGACGCGCCCAGGTGCGGACCGCCTGGCGCAGGTCGTGCAACTGCACGCCCCGGTGATGGCTACCCGACCACACGTCCGGCAGCGACTGCCCGAGTTCGGCGTGCCACATCAGGGGCGGTAGGTCTTCGATGACCACGGACATGCCGACGTGGTTGACCGGACTGTTCGTGGTCACCCGGATGGCCCGGTCTGCGACCGTGTGACCGCGAAAGAGCCAGACATCGCCGGTGCGGGTGAGCTCGCAGGCCTGCTCAATGCTGACGCTATCGCCCGGCACGGCCCGTAGCCTAGGCGGGTGCGGTGGTGGAAGGCGGTCGGCTTGGCCGGCATCGTGGGCGTCGCCGCCGGCGGCGTGGTGGTCGCTCGCGGCGAGCGGCAGCGCCGGTCCTACTCGCCGGAGGAGATCCGGACCCGGTTGCGGGCGCGGCTGAGCGAAGCCGCCACCGCCCAGAGTTCGGTCGATCTCGACGCGTCGCCACCACGCCGGCCCGACTGGGTGCCTGACATCGCGGCCCCCAGCCCTCGTCGGCGATGGCCAGCGATTCGGCCTCGTCGCTGGCGCCGGCCGATTCATTGAAGCCAGCGGCACGCGCTCCGGTCCGCCGACTAGCTAGTCCCTGGAGCGCTGGAAGGTCCGCGTCCCCCGCCAGGGGATGCTTCAGGGCATCCGGAGCCGGCGCTGACTCCACCGCAGGGCGTTGGCAAGGAGCGACGCCGGCGACAGCCAAATCGCCCGACCAGCCAGGTGCGCGCGCAGAGCAGCTGCGTCGACCGTTCCCTCCACGGCATAAATGCTCTGCCGGATGCCACCGGACGCCTCGATGAACGCGGCGTTGACGGTGCAACCGTGCTCGGCCAGCCACGAGCAGGTGGCCCACAGCAACCCGATCCGGTGTGGCGCGCGAACTTCGAGCAGCGCCTGCCCCTCCTCGCGCGGGAACACGTCGACGGTGACCGGCTGCCGGGGCTTGAATGCCACCCGTGGCTCGTCGCCGCCGCTTGCGGCTTGACGCATGGCGGCGCTCACCCGGTCCCAGTCCGCTGGCTGCATGGGGCCGTCGGGGTGCATGACGTTCGCGCCGGTAAGTACGAGTTGGCCGGCGGTCCATGAGGTGGCCACCGCCTTGACGACCAACAGCCCTTCGGCGGCCATTGTCGCCGCCATGGCGGCGAGGAGGCTCGGGTGAAATCGGGAGACCGCGGTGAGCCGGTACACGTTCTCATCGAAGGTTGGACGGGCCACTACTCGGACTTCGCCGTCGGCCAGCGGAGGATGGCACAGCTCCAGGTCAGCGGCGAGCACCTGGGCGCTCGCACCCCCGAGCCACCACGGAGAGGCCTCCTGCAGCAGGCCGTCAGCCACCTCGGCCGGGAGGCTGGTCCCGGTCAGGAGAGCGCGGACATCCCCGATCGTCGTCACGGAGTCACGGTAGCGAGCCGCCAGAGTATGTCCGCTGGCGGGTGTGGCCATGGCCCCGACTGGGCGCAGCCTGCGCCGGCCTGAGCGGTCCTCGGGCGGCGCGGTGCTACGTTGCCGCCCGGTTGGGACACCGGTCACCGGCCGGCTGGCCCGGTGTCTGGCCGGTCCACCCGACCGAAGGGACGCCTGGCGGCCATGCAGTACGGCGACTACCAGAATGAGATCTACCTGCAGGGCTTGACCGGGGTGGTGCCGGCCCAGCCGGTGCGCCTGGACGACCTGGAGCGAGTGGCTTCCGAGCGGATGGGCCTCGGTCCGCTGGGCTATGTCAACGGCGGCGCCGGCGGCGAGGACACCGTCCGGGCGAACCGGGAGGCCTTCGACCGGTGGCGGATCATCCCGCGGATGCTGCGCGGCATCACCGAACGCGACCTGCGCACCACCTTGCTTGGCAGCGCGCTCCCCGCACCTGTGCTGCTCGCGCCGGTCGGGGTGCTCGACATCGTCCACCCCGAGGGGGAGCGCGCAGTGGCGCGGGCGGCGAGCTCACTCGGCGTACCGATGGTGTTGAGCACCGCCGCCTCGACCAGCATCGAGGACGTGGCCAGCGAGCTGGGGGACTGCCCGCGGTGGTTCCAGCTCTACTGGCCCAAGGACCGGGACCTGGCGGCGAGCTTCCTGCGGCGGGCGGAGGCGGCCGGCTACGACGCGGTAGTGGTGACGCTGGACACCTGGCTGCTGGGCTGGCGGCCGCGCGACCTGCAGCAGGCGTACCTGCCCTTCCTGCAGGCCCACGGCGTTGCCAACTACTTCTCCGACCCGGTGTTCCGGGCCGCGCTGGCGGCACCGCCGGAGGACGACGTGCAGACCGCGATCCTGCACTGGCTCGGCGTCTTCGCCGACCACAGCCTGATCTGGGACGACCTGGCCTTCGTCCGCTCGCACACCACGCTGCCGGTGCTCGTCAAGGGGATCTGTCACCCGGACGACGCCCGGCGGGCCGTCGACGCCGGCATGGACGGGGTGATCGTGTCCAACCACGGGGGCCGGCAGGTCGACGGTGCGGTGGCGGCGCTGGACGCGCTGCCGCCGGTGGTCGATGCGGTGGACGACGCCTGCCCGGTGCTGTTCGACAGCGGGGTGCGCACCGGTGCGGACGCGATCAAGGCGCTGTCGCTGGGCGCGCAGGCCGTGCTGCTCGGCCGGCCCTACGTCTGGGGTCTCGCCCTGGGCGGGGAAGAAGGGGTACGCCGGGTGCTGCGCGCGTTCCTTGCCGACCTCGACATCAACCTGGCGCTCAGCGGCCACGCGACCCCGAACGAGCTGACCCCGGCGGCGCTGGCGGAAACCCGCCGTTGAGTGGGCCGACCGGTCAGGCCAGCACGTCGCGGGTCGTGAACCGCGCCCAGGCCAGCGAGCCGAAGACCGCGACGTACCCGGCCTGCAGCAACAGGCCGCGGCCCACCTGCGGCCACGCGATCGGTTGGCGCACCAGGTCGCCGAAGGCCAGCCAGTAGTGCGAGAACAGCCACGGGTGGATGGCGGACACCTGCGGCACCGAGTCCAGAATCTGACTGACGATCGCCAGCGTGACCGTGCCGGCCATCGCGCCGACGGCGATGTCGGTCATGGTGGACACGAACAGCCCGATCGCGCCGAGCCCGGCCATCGACGCGGCGACGTAGAGGGCGACCAACACCACCCGGCCCAGCGCCGTGCCCAGTCCGACCGTGTCGCCGGAGAGCAGGGTGGCGTTGCCGAGGCCGAACAGCGCCCCGCCGACGGCAACTCCGACGACTGCCACCGTCAGCGTGGCGGCCAGGCAGAACGCCAGCACCGCGGTGTACTTCACCGCCAGCAGCCGCACCCGGCCGGCCGGGACGACGAGCAGGTAGCGCAGCGTGCCCAGCCCGGACTCGCCGGCAATCGCGTCTCCGGCCACCACACCGACGGCCAGCGGCAGGAAGAACGGCATCACGATGAACAGGCCGGTGACCGCGGCAAACAGTCCGTTCTGGGTCAGCCGGTCCAGGAACGGCGGCCCCTCCCCGGGCCGCGGCGGATGCGCGGACAGCTTGACCGCGACGGCGATCAGCACCGGTACGCCGGCGAGTACGAGCAGCAGCGCCCGGGTCCGCAGCCGGCCGAACAGCACCCGCAGCTCGGAGGCAAACAGGCCCGATCCGAACCGCGGCCGGCCGCCGCTGATGACCCCGCCGGTGAGGGCGCCACCGGAGCCGGCTCGGCCGGTGAGGTGCCCGGCGTCACTCGACAACGTCGAATCCCTCCCCAGTCAGCGCCACGAACGCGTCCTCGAGCGAAGCCTGCTCGACCCCGAACGACCGGACCCGCGCGCCGGCGCCGACCAGCGCCGCGCACACCTCCTCCGGTGCTTGGCCGGTGAGCTCGCCGGACACGATGGCCTCGCCGTCGGACGCCTGCTCCGCAGCGGTCGAGGTCGCGACCAGGCCGCACCGGGTCAGCACGTCCGCGGCCGTCCCCGGGTCCGGCGTCACCACCCGCAACCGCGGTCGGGCAGCGGCGCGCATGGCACCGATCGAGCCCTGGGTGACCAGCCGGCCGACCCGCATCACGGCGGCGTGGGTGCAGACCTGCTCGACCTCGGCGAGCAGGTGCGAGGACAGAAAGACGGTGGTGCCGTCCGCGGCCAGCGACCGGATCAGCGCCCGGACCTCCCGGGTGCCTTGCGGATCGAGGCCGTTGGTCGGCTCGTCCAGGACCAGCAGCTCACGGGGCCGCAGCAGGGCGGCCGCGAGTCCGAGCCGCTGGCGCATGCCCAAGGAATAGGCGCGGTAGCGCTTACCGCCCGCCGCCGTCAGCCCGACCCGCTCCAGCGCGGTTTCGATCCGCGCCTCCCGTCGGGCGTCCCGGGTGCGGTCGGCCGCGTCCAGGCGGCGCAAGTTGTCCCGACCGGACAGGAACGGGTAGCAGGCCGGCCCTTCCACCAGCGCTCCGACCCGCGGCAGCACGCGCCGGCCCGCGGCCGGCATGGTCTCGCCGAACAGCCGGGCCACGCCGGCGCTGGGACTGGCCAGCCCGAGCAGCATCCGGATCGTGGTCGTCTTACCGGACCCGTTCGGTCCGAGGAAGCCGAAGACGCTTCCGGCCGGTACGGCGAGGTCGAGGTCGACCACGGCGAGCTGCCCGCCCCGGAAGCGCTTGGTCAGCCCGTCGGTCGCTATCGCGAGGTCGCTGGTGGGAGCGACCTGGGCAGCCGGGCTGCTCAGGGGTGCGCGGCGGCGACGGCCAGCAGCGCCTCGGGCGTCACTGCCCCGGCGTAGAGCCGGCCGTCCGAGGTGAGCAGGACCGTGGCCAGGGAGGACTGCACCAGTCGGCCGCTGCCAAAGGCGCCGGTCACCGGCTTGGCCGCCTGGGTGATCATGTCGGCCAGTCCCTGGGCATTCGCGGACTCGGGGGCCGACGAGCCGCCGATCGCCGTGGTGTCCACGCCGCGGGCGACGAGCACGCTGTCCCAGCCGGTCCCAACGGTCTCCGGTGCGTTGGCCGGCTTGGCCTCGGGCGACTGAGCGTCCGGCTTCATCCCCGCTGCGTCGGACCGGGCCGGTAGCGACCGCTCCTGCACGGTGGCGCCCTTCGGCGGCGCAAACTGGAAGCGCGCGGCGGCCGGCACATCGAGGCTCACCTGGGTGAAGCGAACATCGACGGCGGGGTCATGCTGGGCGCGCGCGGTCACCGCGACCCGCAGCGGCAGCCAGTTGTCGGCATCGACCGCCAGCACGACGGTGTCCACCAGGGAGCTGGTCGAGCGGGGCGAGACCCGAAGCTCGTACGCCGACCGACCGGCCACTGTCGCTGCCTCGCCGACCGTCACCTGCGTCGTGGGGTCGATGGCGGCCAGCACCTTGGCGGCGGCGTCGGCCGGGGTGAGCGCCTCAGCGCCACCGAATGGCGATCCCTCGGCGGGCGATCCATCGGCCGGAGCCGACTTGGCATTCGGCGCCGCTCGATCGGGCAGCCGGACGTGGGTCACCGCGTTCTTCGTGCTGTCGTAGGTCCACACATCGGATCCGGAGCGGACCACCTCGGTCTCGGCAAAGGTGTCCAGTAGCGCCACCCGGCTCTGGTCCTGGCCGGACTGCCAGACCCGCACCGAATGGTCACCGGTCAGCAGGCTCAGCGCAGATGCGCCGCCGGCCAGCCCGGCCGGAAGCTTCGGCAGTCCGAGGTCGGTGCTGGCCGTAACGTCTCCGGAGAACCCGGCCACCTTGGCGGTCTGGATCTTCTCCAGCAGCTGGGCGGCGGTCAGCGGCGGCAGGCTGGCGGCCGCACCGGCCGGTAGCAGCGCCGCCGCAGCCGGCCCGCCGACGAGGGCTCCGGTCACCGCCACCGGGACCAGCCATCGCGCCCATCGGCGCCGGCTGGAGCCACCGGCCGATGCGGCGGCGGATTCGTTGACCACGGGCACCCCTCGTCGTACGCCTGTCGGCCCATTGCCGGCGGCAGCCATGGTAAGCCGCACCGGCCGAACCGCGCGTCGCCCGTAGGGATGTCGCCCGTGGGGATGTCGCCAGTAGGGATGACGTGCGATGCTCCGGCGCACTCACCAGTCGAGGAGGCCCTGTGCCCGACGCTGTCGTGATCGGTTCGGGCCCGAACGGCCTGGTGGCCGCGAATCTGCTCGTCGACGCCGGTTGGGACGTCGTCGTGCTGGAGGCGCAACCCGAGCCGGGCGGCGCCGTCCGCAGTGGCGAGGTCACGGCTCCCGGGTTCGTCTCGGACCTGTTCAGCGCCTTCTACCCGCTGGGCGCCGCGTCGCCGGTGATCGCGGCCCTCGGACTGGAGGAACACGGCCTGCGTTGGCGGCAGGCGCCGCTGGTGCTCGCGCACCCCACCAGCGACGGCCGGTGTGCGGTGCTCTCCCGGGACCTGGACCAGACGGCAGCATCGCTGGACACCTATGCCGCGGGCGACGGTGCCGGCTGGCGCCAGCTCTACGGCCAGTGGCAAGACCTCGGCCCCGACCTGATCAGCGCCCTGTTCACCCCGTTCCCGCCGGTACGCGCGGGTTTCCGGCTGGCGCGCGGGCTCGGCCTCGCCGGGGGGCTGCGGTTCGCCCGGTTTGCGATGCTGCCGGTCCGCCGCCTGGCGGACGAGACGTTCACCGGCGCCGGCGGTGGCCTGTTGCTCGCCGGCAACGCCCTGCACACTGACCTCTCGCCGGAGTCGGCGGCGAGCGCCATATATGGCTGGTTGCTGGCCTCGCTCGGTCAGCAGGTCGGTTTCCCGGTGCCCGAGGGCGGCGCCGGCAGGCTCACCGACGCCCTGGTCCGGCGGTTCACCAGCCGCGGTGGCCAGCTGCACTGCGACTCGACAGTCACGCGGGTGATGGTGCGGCGGGGTCGCGCCGTCGGCGTCCGCACCGCCGACGGCCGGGAGATCCCGGCCCGGCGCGCCGTGCTGGCCGCCGTGGACGCGCCCCAGCTGTACCGGGACATGGTGGGCGAGGACCACCTGCCCGCCCAGCTGGTCCGCGATCTCGACACGTCGTTCCAGTGGGACAACTCGACGGTCAAGGTGGACTGGGCGCTCGACGGCCCGGTGCCGTGGACCCACCCGGACGCCCGGCGCGCCGGCACGGTCCACATTGCCGACGGTATTGACGAACTGACCGAGTTCGCCGGGCAGTTGGCGATGCGGCGGGTGCCGGCCCGGCCGTTCCTGCTGTTCGGTCAGATGGCGGTCGCGGACCCGACCCGGTCTCCAGCGGGGACCGAGACCGCCTGGGCCTACACCCACGTGCCGCAGTTCCCACGCAGCGACGCCGGCGGTGCGGGCATCACGGGCCGGTGGGACGAGGCGGAGACGGCGCGGTTCACCGAACGGATCGAGAGCCGGGTGGAGCAGTTCGCGCCAGGATTTCGCGACCTCGTCCGCGGCCGTTACGTCCAGACGCCGGTCAGCCTGCAGGCCGCCGACGGCAACCTGCACCACGGCGCGCTCAACGGCGGTACGGCGGCGCTGCACCAGCAGCTGGTCTTCCGCCCCACGCCCGGCCTGGCCCGGCCGGAGACCCCGGTGCGCGGGCTCTACCTGGCCTCCGCGTCGGCGCATCCCGGCGGCGGCGTGCACGGTGGCCCCGGCGGGCTGGCGGCCCGGGCGGCGCTGGTGGAGCACCGGGTCGGTGGACGATTGGTGGCGGCCGGCATCCGCCGTACCGACCGGATGCTGCGGGGTGGCTGACCGGAGGGTGGCGCTCCACCCGACATCGGTCGATCACGCAAGATGCGGGCGCCATCTCGACGGAACGCACCGTATGCCGTACGTTGCCCACCGTCACGGTAGCCGCGAAGGGGTCGAACCGGCTGCTCAGCCGCAACTGCCCGCCGCCCAAGCCGCCCGGGCGGGGCCGCGGCCGGGCGCCCGGGTGGCGCCGCGCACATTCCTTCCGGGGGCGGGCACAGAACGCCGCCCTCGCGCGTTACACCGCCGCCCAAGTCCGAAGGGAGCAGGCCACATGGCCACTGACTACGACACTCCACGGCGTACCGATGAGTCTGAGCTCGGTGAGGACAGCATTGAGGAGCTCAAGGCCCGGCGGGCGGAAGCCCAGGCCGGCACGGTCGACGTCGACGAGACCGACCTCGCCGAGTCGCTCGAGCTGCCGGGCGCCGACCTGTCCGGGGAGGAGCTGACCGTCCGCGTGCTGCCTCGCCAAGCCGACGAGTTCACCTGCTCGCGGTGTTTCCTGGTGCACCACCGCAGCCAGCTCGCCATGGACAAGGGCGGTCAGCTCGTCTGCCGGGAGTGCGCGGCCTAGATGGCGGAGCCGAATGACGCTCCGCTGCCCGAGCCGAATGACGCTCCGCTGCCCGAGCTGCTGTCCCGGCTGACCGATGACCGCCTGGACAAGCGCGAGCGGCTTCGGCTGCTGACGCGGTTGGTGCCGCTGGTAGCCTGGCGCGCCCGGGCCGGCGGCGCCGAGTCGCCGGGGCACCGGTTCGGCAGTCCCCGCCAGATCGGCGACCTGGTCGTCGATCTGGTCACTGAGGCGGCGCCGCGGTTGCCGGTGCGCGACCTCGCCACCCTGCGGGTGCACCACGACGGCCGCACCGGCGAGGCGCTGGCCGAGTCGTTGATCACCGCCGCCAGCAAGGCGACCGCGGCGGTGGGTGCGGCCGGTGGCGCGCTGGCGACCGTGCAGTTCGCCTCACCTCCCACCCTGCTGGCTGCCCCGGCCCAGCTGGCCGCCGAGACCGTCGCCGTGGTTGCGATCGAGGTCAAGCTGGTGGCCGAGCTGCATGAGGTGTACGGCGTGATCGTGCCCGGCGGCCCGATGGCGCGGGGTAGTGCCTGGCTGGCCGCCTGGGCGCAGCGCCGCGGCATCGACCTGTCTGTGGCCGGACGTGGGATGATGACAGTGGTCGGTACGGCGGCCCGCCGCCAACTGCGCTACCGGCTCCTGCGCCGGACTGGGCGCAACGCCGCCTCCATCCTGCCGCTGCTCGCCGGCGCGGCGGCCGCCGCGGAGCTCAACCGGCGCGAGACCCGTAAGCTGGGTGAGCGCATCAGCGCGGACCTGCGCCGACCGACCGGCCGGCCACGGCCGACCTGGTTCGGCGGCTGGCGGCACTGATTGGTTGCCGTCAGGCGGCTGAGGGGTATCGGCCCGTTGGCTCAGGGGGAGACGTCCTCCAAGCCCGGCGGGTAGGAGCCAGTGGCCTTGCGCCAGGTGGCCGCGGCACCCCGCTGCGCGATCAGGCGGGCCACGCCGATGGCAACGCCGCTGGCCGCGGCCCACGCGAGCGCCTCGCCCCAGGTGGTGGCCGGGGATGCCGGATTGGTCGGCGGATCGTCGCCGACCGTCTTGCGCCAGCCGGCGACCAGCGCCTTGCGGGCCGACTTCGCCGCGGCCATGCCGCTGACCGCGCCGACCACTTTCCAGGCCGTGTTGGCCACCGCCATGTCCGCTCCCGTCCTCGGTTGTCGCTGCGGGTGACATCCTGCCGCGCCGTGGTGGGTCGGGCCGCCGGGAGGTCGTCGACATGCTGCTCCGGCGGGCAGCCTTGCCGCTAGCCGGCGTTGCCGGGTCGGCCGCTGCCGTTGGTGCGGGTCCGGGCCGCCTCGATCGCGGCGGCCAGCTGGTCCGGATGACGGCTGCTGATCACCCAGTACGGCGTGTCGTCGCTCGGGTCGTCGAGGCGCAGGAACACCGCCGTGGGGATGAAGCCGCGGACGACGGCGAACGCGGCGGGGTCCGCGTCCCGGCCCAGCAGCCGGTGCGTCTCGGCGCGGCTTAGCGTTTGCACCTGGCCGACCACGTCGAGCGGCAGCCGCGCGTCCCTGGCTGCCAGCTCGCCGCCGCGCACCCGCACCTGGGTTCGGAACGGCAGCAGCAAGGCGCCGCCGCCCACCAATCCGAGGACCAGATACGGCAGCCAACCGCGCCACCCGCCGTACCCGCCGGCCACCTCGGCACCGCCCAACGCGACGACCACCGCCCCGGCCAGCCACCACCACCAGGGCGCCCGCAGCCGTTCGCGGTAGTCGGGGACAGCCGGGATAGGCACGAGCAACTGTCGCACGGGGGCTGCCGCCCACTTCCGGCACCCGGTCCGCGGCGGCTGGGCTGGGCGCCCGGCGGTGGCTCCCGGGCGAGTTCGGTCAGCCGCGGCCGCCGTGGCCAGGGATCGGGAAGGGCAGTCGGCGCAACCCGCTGGCGACGCCCTTGACGTAGTCCGACAGCACCGTTGGCACCACCTTGTCGGCGAGAACGCCGGAGTAGGCGTCCACGCCGACCAGGTAACGGGCCGGCGGCAGCGGGCTGGCCAGCGCCATCCGGATCGTGCGGGCGACCCAGACCGGAGCGGGCATCAGCCCGGCGCGGCTGGTCAGCCCGGTCCCGCGCTCGTACGCCGCGGCGTAGGCGGCGGTCGTCGGCTCTGGCGCGTTGTTCTGACCGCCGGCCCAGATGTTGGTGCCGAACGAGCCCGGTTCTACCAGCACGACCTTGACGCCGAAGTCCGCCACTTCGATCCGCAAGGCGTTGGTCACTGCCTCCAGCGCGTGCTTGGACGCGCAGTACCAGCCCATCAGTGGCAGCGACATCCGGCCCGCCACCGAGGAGATGTTGACGATGCGGCCGTCGCCGCGCTCGCGCATGGCGGGCAGCACGATCCGGGCGATGCGGGCCGGCGCCACCGTGTTGACCTCCAGCTGGTAGCGCACCGCGTCGTCATCCACATCTTCGATGACACCCATCTGCGCGAAGCCGGCGTTGTTCACCACCGCCCACGGCCCACCGTCGGTCATGGCGGCGATCTCGGCGAAGCCGTCCCGAGTGGAGTCGGCGTCGGCGACGTCGAGCTGCACCGTGCGCACCTGCTGGCCTTTGGCCGAGGCTGCGTCGGCGATCTCCGCCGCCTTGGCCGAGCCGCGAGCCGTGCCGATCACATCGTACCCGGTGCCGGCCAGTTCCAGCACAGTGGCCAGGCCGATCCCGCTGTTGGCTCCGGTGACGACGACGCTCTTGCCCACTCCCGCCCCCCAACCCGCCCGCACCCCACCCGCCCGCACCCCGGTCCACCCGGACCAGTCACCCCTTGACGTAGGAGAGCTTCTCAGCGACCAGTCCGTCCCGGACGCGGAAGACGTCCACGCCCCGTACATGGCCATTGTCCCATCGGAACAGCCACCGCACGAGAGCCCGGTCACCGCAGGCGAAACTGTCCTCGGTCTCGAAGACGGCGTCGGGTGAACCGGCGAAGAAGGTTGCCCATGCCGTCCGTACGGCGGCTTGACCGGCGTGTTGCTCTCCGTCCGGTGTTCTGGTCGACTCGAAGACGCAGTCCGAGGTCATGGCGGCCATGACGGCGTCGAGGTCCTGCCGGTCGAAGGCCGCATTGAATCGGTCCACGGCGGCCATCGTGTTGATCTCGTGAGCGGTCACCGCGGTACCGGGCACTGCGCTGCGCCCGAACATGGCCAGCAGTTGCGCTTGCGGGTCCTTGGGGTCCGTTGCCGGTGGCCGGGGACCAATCGCCCCAGCCCGCCGGTAGGCGCTCTCCTGGTCGAGAAACCAGGCCGCGACGACGGTAACCAGCTCCGGGTCGAGCCGGTCGTGGTCACCGACCGCCCTCGCGACGTCCCACGCATGTACCAGGTGGTCGGCTGCGAGCTGTCGCAGGTACTCGGCGCCGGTAACGTCACCGAAGGACAGGTGGACGACGCACTGCTCGACCCCCGGGGCGGCGGCGGCGGCGCGGGCCGCGGTGAGGGCGTCCTGCCATGCCTGCGCCGGGTCCGCCCCGAGCAGGTCCCCGTCCAGGGCGTGGCCGACCTCGGCCGTGGTCTGCCCGGCGAGCAGCGGCCCGGTCCACCGGTTCTCCGCGACGACGTGGTTGACCAGGGTCCGGACGTCCCAGCCGGCACACGGCGTGGCGGCGGTCCAGTCCTCCGGACGCAGCCGTCGTACCTGCTGGTCCATGACGTCGGTGGTCCGCCGGTGCAGGGCGACGGCCCCGAGGCTCGACGTGTTCATCGCGCGTAGTTGCTGGCGCCGAACCAGTCCACGACGACGACCGCTTCATCCCCGACAACCCAGGCGTCGTGCCCGGACGGCAGCGAGGTGACCTGCCCGGGAAGGGCGTCGAA
Organism: Frankiaceae bacterium; assembly: GCA_017882835.1. GTDB lineage: Bacteria > Actinomycetota > Actinomycetes > JADGOU01 > JADGOU01 > JADGOU01. The sequence continues at coordinate 24,401 of JADGOU010000005.1, forward strand.
CTCGCTTCCGTCAGCCATCCGAATCCGCAGCGTGCCGGTGACGTGGTACTGGAAGTGGGGGGCCTCGCACAGGTCCGTGCCCGCGATCGGCTGGACGTCGCGCGACCAGCGCCAGCCGGGCTCCAGGACCAGCCGACCGATGTCGCTTCCCCCGATCGACAGGATCTCGGCCCGGCCGTGGTCGAAGGTGCGGGTCTCGTCCGGGTGGGCGAAGTCGCGGTGCTCGGTGATCTGCTCCCCGACCTGCTCGATGCTTCGCGGGCTCTCGCTCATGGCGTCCTCCTTGAGGTGGGTGGTGCGGTAGGCGAAACGCTAGGCAGCAGACCTTGCAGTTCCCTAGCAGCGCGCGATCCCCAGCAGCGCGCGACGATGGCCACGTGGACGGTCGTGGTGTGCTCGAGCTGCGCCTACTCGGGCGTTTCGTCGTCCTGCGCGCGGGGCGGGAGGTTCCGCCGTCGGCCTTCGGCGGCCGCAAGGTCCGCACCCTGCTGCGAATCCTGGCGACCCAGCGCGGTTCGCTGGTCAGCCACGACGCCTTGACCGACATGCTGTGGCCGGGTCAGCCGCCGGCGGACCCGGCGGCCAACCTGGGCGTACTCGTGCACCGGGCGCGCCATGCTCTCGGGGACGCGTCCCTGCTCGTCACCGGCCCCGGTGGGTACGCGCTGGCGGATGGGGACGCCTGCCGGGTGGACGGCGAGGAGTTCCTGGCCTCCGTCGCGGCCTGCCAGCGGCTCGCCGGCCGGCAGGCGTTGGCCGGCTACCGCTCAGCCTTGGCGACTTGGGGCGGGGAGCCGCTCGCTGAGGACCTCTACGCCGACTGGGCCACCGACTACCGCCGACGGCTTGCACAGGCCAGACAGGAGGCGTTGGAGCGGGCGGCCGGCCTGGCGATCGAGTTCGGCGACCCGGCCGTTGCCGTCGAGCTGGCCGCCACGGCGGCACAGTCCGAGCCGTTGCGCGAGCGTGCCGCACTCACCTTGGTCAAGGCGCTGGCGGCCGCGGGGGATACGGCCGCTGCGCTCGAGCAGTACGACGCGTACCGGCGAGCCCTGGCCGACCAGCTGGGTCTGGACCCCTCGCCGGATGCCGCTGCGCTGCAGGGGTCGCTCCTGCGCGGCGGCGTTCGCACGACCCGGCGCGCCCGCCCGGGCTGGTTTCGGGCGCTGGACGACCTGGTTTTCGTGGGCCGGGACCGGGAGTTGGCGACGGCGCTGGCCGGCCTGCGTCGGCGGCCGGTCGGGGTTGTGACGATTGCCGGCCGGTCTGGGGTCGGGAAGTCGCGCCTGCTGGCCGAGATCTCCGGTCGGCTGCGGACGGTGTCCGCGCGGGCGTTCGTGGCGGAACGCGCCGAGCCCTGGAGCCTGGCAAGGACCTTGCTGCGGGAGGTGCTCGCGGACGACTCGACGATGCCCACCGGGCTGCCGCCAACCGTGCGATCGGCGCTGAGCACGGTGCTGCCCGAGGTCGAGGGCGACAGCCGGGCAGTGCTCGACCCGGAGACCCGACGGGCGCTCGTCATCGAGGCCGCGGTCCGGCTGCTGGGGTCGCTGCCGGAGGTCGCCATCCTCGTCGATGACCTGCAGTGGGCGGACCCGTCCAGTGTGCTGCTGCTGGGCGCGGTCCTCGACCGCGTGCCTGAGGTGGCGATGGCTCTGGCCTACCGTCCAGAGGAGCTACGCCCCGGTGCGGTCTTCGCGCTGCTCGAAAGACTGCCCGGCGCGGTCGGGCTGGAGCTGTCAGCGCTGCCGGCGGCCGCCATCGGTCAGCTCGCCGTCACCCCAGAGCTCGCGACCACGCTGGCCAACCGGACCGACCGGACCCCGCTCGCCGTCCTGGAGGTGCTCCGCGCGCTCGCTGCCGAGGGAGCGGTGAGCTGTGATGCGCAGGGGGGCTGGCGAGCGCAGACCCGCGGGGCGGCCGGGCGGGCCGCCGAGCTCGCCGACGCGGGGCAGCGCCGGGCGATCGAGGTGCAGGCGGACCGGCATGGCGCCCTGGCCGGCCTGGTGCTCGCGCTGCTGTCCTTGCTCGGCCGGGAGGCCGCCGCCCGGACCGTCGCGGCCGCCGCTGGGGTTGGCGAGCGTCAGGTGCTCGACGCGTTGGGACAGCTGTCGGCGGCTGGGCTGGCCCGGCTCGGCAACCAGGGCTGGGCTACCGGACACGACATGGTCGGGGAAGTCATCGCCGGCCGGTTGGCCGCCGCCGATCGGGGCCGCCTGCACGGCCTGCTGGCGCCCGCCCTGGTCGCCACCGCCGCCGACACCGCCGAGGTGGCGCGGCACTGGCAGGGCGCCGGCGACGGGCAACAGGCGGCCGAGGCGTATCTCACCGCGGCGTACCAGGCATTGGGCGGCTTCGCGGACCAGGAGGCCGCCGACCTCGCGCAGGCGGGCCTCGGACTGGTCGCCCCGGTCGACCTGCGGGCCCGGCTGCTCGACGCCCGAGCGCAGGCCCGGAGCCGCCTTGGTGACCTGGAGGGCGCCCGGGGCGACCTGCGCGAGGCACTGACCGGGCACCCCGGCGGCCCCGGACGCGCTGGCCTGCTGGCCCGGCTGGCCACGCTCGCGTCGGGATCCGACGACCTCGTGCGGGCCGCTGAGCTGGCTGAGCAGGCGATCATCGAGGCCCGGGACGACCCCCAAGCCCGCGCTCAGGCTTTGGAGGTGGCGGCCGTGCTGGACATGAACCTGGACCGTCCGCGGCGCGCGGCGCACCGAGCAGATGCGGCGCTCGCCCTGTACCGGCGCTCGGGCGACGCCCAAGGCAGGGCACGGATTCTGGACGGCCGAGCAATGGCGACTTTCCTTGACGGTGACATCACCGCCGGGGTGCTGCTGTTCCAGCAGGTGGCAAACCTGTTCGAGGACTGCGGCGACCTGGTGCGGCTGGTCACGCCCCGGTCGACTCGCGGGCACGCGCTGGTGTTCAACGGCCAACCCGTGGCCGGTCTGGTCGACGCCACTGGCGCACTGGAGACGGCCAGGACCCTCGGCCACCCGGAGGGCCAGGCATACGCGTTGTGGCACCGCTCGGAGGCGTTGTCTGCATTGGATCGCGCTGACGAGGCTTCCCACGACGCCCGCGAGGCCCTCGCCATCGCCAACCGGCTCGGGCACCGTGGCTGGACCGCGACCGGGTGGCGCGCCGTCGGTATCGCCGAGCAGGCGCGGGGCGACCTCGAGGCAGCGCTCGACGCGTTCACGCATTCGCTCGCGTGCTCCGAACATCTTGGGCTGTTCGCCAGCTGGGCAGCGGCTCGATCGGCCAGCGTGCTGGTTGCCCTGGGCCGCGCGGCGCTGGCAGCCCCACTCGCCGACCGGGCCCTGGCCCAGGGGCCACCGCTGGGGCACTACGAGGCTCGCCTGGCGCAGATCGACGTCGCGGCGGCCATGGGTGACGACCGGCTCGCGGGGTTGGCCGCCGAAGCGCAGCGCGTGGCCGTGGCCGGCGGCTACCGACTCGAGCTCCGACGGCTGGCCGACCTGGCCGCCCGGCTCGGGGGCCCGGCACCGCGCTGAGCCGGTGG